>NZ_ABJL02000001.1 GCF_000172175.1 Bacteroides intestinalis DSM 17393
CGGCTCGTCACATCCTGGGGCTGGAGAAGGTCCCAAGGGTTGGGCTGTTCGCCCATTAAAGTGGCACGCGAGCTGGGTTCAGAACGTCGTGAGACAGTTCGGTCTCTATCTATCGTGGGCGTATGAAATTTGCGTGGCTCTGACACTAGTACGAGAGGACCGTGTTGGACTGACCTCTGGTTTACCAGTTGTGCCGCCAGGTGCATTGCTGGGTATCTAAGTCGGGATTGGATAAGTGCTGAAAGCATCTAAGTACGAAGCCAGCCACAAGATTAGATTTCTTAGGGTCGTCAAAGACGATGACGTTGATAGGATGCAGGTGTACAGGTGGTAACATCATAGCCGAGCATTACTAATTGCCCGTTCACTTTTGGTCCTTGCCTTGTATGGCGGATATATACGTTCAGTTTTCTGACTTTACTTTTTACATCGTGTCTGACTTATTCAGGTGACTATAGCATCAGGGTTCCACCTCTTCCCATTCCGAACAGAGAAGTTAAGCCTGATCACGCCGATGGTACTGCGTCAAGTGGGAGAGTAGGTAGTTGCCGTTTTTCAGGAAAGCCTCCATATCGAAAGATATGGGGGCTTTTTGTATTTATACCCCCTGTCCAGATAATATTCTTTTTGTTTTTTCGTTTATATACTGTAAGTTTACACCTTAATTTATATATGCTGAAGCAAATCCGTCCTATAAAGTTCTGGTTGATATTGATTGCTGTGATTATAGCTATCTCTTCCCTGTATGTTTCCCATTCTCTGATAAGCGATTTATCTGCTGAAGAACGGGTACGTATGGAGGTGTGGGCCGAGGCAATGAAGAATCTCCAAACCGCTGATGGAAATACGGATTTGACTATGGTGCTGAAAGTTCTGAACGCCAATCATACAATTCCGGTAATTGTAGTGGATCAGAATGAAGATGTACAAACTTACAGGAATATTGAACTATCTCCAACCGATACAATCGTTTCGCTGAAAGAAAAACTGAATCGCTTCAGCCATGAAGGAAACTGTATCCGTATCGACTTGAATGGTGGTGGTGACTATCTGAATGTGTATTATGGTCCTTCCTTGATGCTCACGCGGCTGGCTGTTTATCCTTATGTACAGTTGGCAGTGGTACTTATCTTTGTTCTGATTGCTATTTTTGCCCTGTTGAGTTCTAAAAAAGCAGAACAAAATAAGGTATGGGTTGGACTATCTAAAGAAACAGCCCATCAGTTGGGAACTCCTATCTCTTCATTAATGGCATGGACGGAATTGTTGAAGGCGCAATATCCACAGGATGAGTTGATTCCTGCCATGGCGGAAGATGTGGAACGCTTGCAGATGATTGCCAATCGTTTCTCGAAGATAGGTTCTGTTCCAGAGTTGGAAGAGGCGGACTTGAAAGCTCTGTTGGAACGGGTGACGGATTATATTTCCCATCGTACTTCGAACAAGGTGAAGATCATTACCCATTTGCCGGATTTACTTCCGCCTGTAAGGCTGAATGTTGCTTTGTTTGAATGGGTGATAGAGAACCTGTGTAAGAATGCGATTGATGCAATGGGAGGAGCTGGAACTTTGACTATTTCAGTACAGGAAACGTCAAGATTTTGGCATATTGATGTGGCTGATACGGGAAAGGGAATTGACAAACGGAATTTTGAAACAGTGTTTGCTCCCGGTTATACCACCAAAAAAAGAGGGTGGGGACTGGGCTTGTCATTGGCACGCCGGATTGTGGTGGAATATCATTCGGGGCGTATTTTTGTAAAGCAATCGGAGATCAATAAAGGGACGATATTCAGAATAGAGCTTAAAAAATGAATATTTCGTGGCTAATTTATACATTATGAGGATAATTATTTGTATCTTTGTCGCCCGAATAAATAAAAGAAGCTTTGGGAAAGTTTGATAAATACAAAATAGATTTGAAAGGCATGCAGGCAGACTCTTGTAAGTATGAGTTTGTACTGGATAACCTTTTTTTCGCTAACATTGATGGCCCGGAAGTACAGAAGGGCAAAGTTAATGTTACATTGGTTGTAAAGAAAACATCTCGTGCTTTCGAATTCAACTTCCAGACGGAGGGTATGGTGTGGGTGCCATGTGACCGCTGCCTGGACGATATGGAACAGCCGGTTAGTTCTACAGATAAACTGATGGTAAAGTTTGGACATGAGTATGCTGAAGAAGGTGATAACCTCATTGTGATCCCTGAAGAAGAAGGGGAAATCAATGTGGCATGGTTCATGTATGAATTTGTTGCGTTGGCAATCCCGATGAAGCATGTACATGCTCCCGGAAAATGCAATAAGGCCGTCAGCAGCAAATTGCATAAGCATCTGCGTACAAAAGCAGATGAAGATGATGCGGAAGATGAAATCTTTATCGAAGGTGAAGACGCAATGCCGGAGAGTGATGCGGAGGAAACACAGATTGATCCGCGTTGGAATGAATTAAAGAAAATATTAGATAACAATTAAAGATTAAGAAAAATGGCACATCCTAAGAGAAGACAGTCTAAAACAAGAACTGCAAAGAGAAGAACTCATGATAAAGCAGTAGCTCCTACATTGGCTATTTGCCCGAACTGTGGCGAATGGCATGTATATCACACTGTGTGTGGTGCTTGCGGATATTACAGAGGCAAGCTTGCTATCGAGAAAGAAGCTGCTGTTTAATTTGCAGCCTGATGAAGAATATACTTGAATGCCGGATGTCTAAAAAGATTTGTAACACACAAACCTTTTTAGACTACCGTTGTTTAGGTATTCATTAACTTTAAGCAGGATTAATGGAAAAAATAAATGCAGTAATTACAGGAGTCGGCGGATATGTACCCGATTATGTCTTGACGAATGAAGAGATATCAAGAATGGTGGATACCAATGACGAATGGATTATGACCCGTATCGGAGTAAAGGAAAGACATATCCTGAACGAAGAAGGACTGGGTACTTCGTACATGGCTCGCAAGGCTGCAAAGCAGTTGATGCAGCGTACTGGTTCTGATCCTGATGATATCGATCTGGTGATTGTAGCTACTACTACTCCTGATTATCACTTCCCTTCTACAGCTTCTATCTTATGTGATAAGCTTGGATTAAAACATGCTTTTGCTTTTGACTTGCAGGCTGCTTGCAGCGGTTTTCTGTTTCTGTTGGAAACTGGAGCTAACTTTATCCGTTCGGGAAGATATAAGAAGATCATTTTAGTGGGCGCCGATAAAATGTCGTCTATGGTAGATTACACAGAACGTGCTACTTGCCCGATTTTCGGTGATGGTGCAGCTGCGGTTATGATGGAACCTACTACGGAAGATGTAGGCGTCATGGATGCTATCTTGAGAACTGATGGTAAGGGATTACCTTTCTTGCATATGAAAGCAGGTGGTTCTGTATGCCCTCCTTCTTATTTTACAGTGGATAACCATATGCACTTCATCTATCAGGAAGGCCGTACAGTATTCAAATATGCCGTATCGAACATGTCGGATGCTTGCGCTGCCATTGCAGAACGAAACAATCTCACCAAAGAGAATATCGACTGGATTATTCCTCACCAGGCCAATCTGCGTATTATCGATGCAGTAGCTCATCGCTTGGAACTTCCCCATGAGAAAGTAATGATTAATATCGAGCATTATGGTAATACAAGTGCCGGTACGCTTCCGCTCTGTCTGTGGGACTTTGAGGATAAACTTAAAAAAGGCGATAACCTGATCTTTACAGCATTCGGTGCAGGGTTTACCTGGGGAGCCGTTTACGTGAAGTGGGGATACGACGGAAAGAAAGGGTAACTGTATAATCACATGGATTACGAATTACGGTTACTAAACATATAAACTAAAAAAAAACGCATCCTACTTCGATTCGATGCGTTTTTTTGTCTCAACTAAAATACAGGAATGTGATGCATAAAGCTGGTTTTGTAAACATCGTGGGAAATCCGAATGTGGGTAAATCTACATTGATGAACGCCTTGGTGGGCGAGCGGATTTCGATTGCTACTTTCAAGGCGCAGACGACCCGTCACCGCATTATGGGAATCTATAATACGGATGATATGCAGATTGTATTCTCGGATACTCCGGGAGTGCTGAAGCCGCAGTATAAGTTGCAGGAGTCTATGCTGAATTTCTCTACTTCGGCTCTGACAGATGCGGATGTTTTGCTATATGTAACAGATGTGGTTGAGACACCCGATAAGCATAATGAGTTTGTGGAGAAGGTGGCACACATGGAAATACCAGTGTTGCTCCTTATCAACAAGATTGATTTGTCGAACCAGGAGAAACTTGTGGAACTTGTGGAAGCTTGGAAAGCATTATTGCCCAATGCGGAGATTATTCCGATTTCTGCAACGACAAAGTTCAATGTAGACTATGTGATGAAGCGGGTGAAAGAACTGTTGCCCGATTCACCGCCTTACTTCGATAAGGACCAGTGGACGGACAAGCCGGCCCGTTTCTTTGTAAACGAGATTATCCGGGAGAAAATTTTGTTGTACTACGACAAGGAGATACCTTATTCGGTAGAGGTAGTGGTGGAACAGTTTAAGGAGGATGCGAAGAAGATACATATCAGTGCTGTGATTTATGTGGAGCGCGATTCGCAGAAAGGAATTATTATCGGCAAGCAAGGTAAAGCGCTGAAAAAGGTAGCCACTGAAGCACGCCGTGATTTAGAGAGGTTCTTCGGAAAAACAATTTTCCTGGAGACATTTGTGAAGGTGGATAAGGATTGGCGTAGTTCGGATAAAGAGTTGCGCAATTTTGGTTATCAACTGGATTAGAGTATTCATACGACTGTGATAGTCGCAAAAACAAGAAGAGTGAACTATGGGAAATTTAGTTGCAATCGTAGGACGCCCTAATGTGGGAAAGTCTACTTTATTTAACCGCTTGACCAAAACACGTCAAGCTATTGTGAACGAAGAAGCAGGAACAACACGAGATCGCCAGTATGGTAAGTCCGAATGGTTGGGGAAAGAATTCTCCGTGGTAGATACCGGAGGATGGGTGGTGAACTCTGACGATATCTTTGAAGAGGAAATACGCAAGCAGGTACTGATGGCTGTGGATGAAGCAGACGTTATATTGTTTGTAGTAGATGTGATGAATGGGGTAACTGATCTCGATATGCAGGTAGCAGCCATTTTGCGCCGGACTCAAAAGCCGGTGTTGCTGATTGCCAATAAGACTGATAACGGGGAATTACAATACAATGCTCCCGAATTTTATAAGTTGGGTCTGGGTGATCCTTACTGCATCTCGGCTATGACGGGTAGCGGTACGGGGGATATGATGGACTTGATTGTGGGTACATTTAAAAAGGATACGGATGAGATTCTAGATGAGGATATTCCCCGCTTTGCTGTGGTGGGACGCCCGAATGCTGGTAAATCTTCTATCGTGAATGCCTTTATCGGAGAAGAACGGAACATTGTAACGGAGATTGCCGGTACAACACGTGACTCTATCTATACCCGTTATAATAAGTTTGGATTTGATTTCTATCTGGTAGATACTGCTGGTATCCGTAAAAAGAATAAGGTGAATGAGGATCTGGAATATTATTCTGTGATTCGTTCCATCCGTTCCATTGAGAATGCGGATGTGTGTATTCTGATGTTGGATGCTACACGTGGTGTTGAAAGCCAGGACTTGAATATATTCTCACTGATACAGAAGAATGCCAAAGGTCTGGTGGTAGTAGTGAATAAGTGGGATTTGGTACAGGATAAGACTGTGAAAGTGATGAAGACTTTTGAAGATGCGATCCGTAGCCGCTTTGCTCCATTCGTTGACTTCCCTATCATCTTCGGTTCGGCATTGACCAAACAACGTATCCTGAAGGTGCTGGAGGAAGCACGCAGTGTATATGACAACCGTATGACGCGTATTCCGACTGCCCGCTTAAACGAGGAAATGCTGCCGCTGATTGAGGCATATCCGCCTCCTGCAACCAAAGGCAAGTATATCAAGATTAAATATATTACGCAGTTGCCGAATACACAGGTGCCTTCTTTTGTTTACTTCGCTAATCTGCCGCAGTACGTGAAAGAGCCATATAAACGTTTCCTGGAAAACAAGATGCGTGAAAAGTGGAACCTGACAGGAACTCCGATAAATATTTATATCCGTCAGAAGTAGATAAATCGATTACTGAGATATTGGTATGAAACCGCCCGATTTAGTTATAAATCAGGCGGTTTTTTTGTTGCTTATTAGGAAAATGTAAATAAAAAATAGGTTAATATAAATATAATATTTATTTTTGCTCTGACAACATAAAAAAGGATTAGATGAAACGTTACAGGTGGGTATTGGGATGCTGCTTGCTCCTCTCCATAGGTGTGCTGTGGGCAGAGGACAAGTCGGATTTACGCGCATTACAACAAGAGGCAGCCCAAAACAGAAACCTGGATAGCTATGTCAAGGTCTGTAAACTCCTTTATCAGACAGAAGAAGATCCTGATTTACTTCTTTC
Source organism: Bacteroides intestinalis DSM 17393 (assembly GCF_000172175.1). Classification (NCBI taxonomy): domain Bacteria; kingdom Pseudomonadati; phylum Bacteroidota; class Bacteroidia; order Bacteroidales; family Bacteroidaceae; genus Bacteroides; species Bacteroides intestinalis. The sequence goes on from NZ_ABJL02000001.1 coordinate 6,483, forward strand.
ATACGCTGATTCCATTCATCAACTGGCCATAGACAGTGGAAAGCCGGAAATATTTATCGAATACTACATCTGGCTAAGTGAAGGTTACTTCATTAAAGGCGACTTCGAGCAGGGGTACGCTTTGAAACGGAAAGCCATTGACTTGGCTGAAAAGGCTGGATTGAGGTTTACAATAGCCCAGGCTTGCTGTGATATGGGATATTATTGTAATGCGGATGCCTGCTATGACTCTGCACGTTATTATTTTCATAAAGGGTTGGTAGCCGGTGAAGGTTTGCCGGGTGCTGAGGAGGCATGCCGCACCATATTGACGAATTATGCCAGTTCTTTTCTTTTTGAGGGACAGACCGATTCGGCTTTAGTTTATACCATTCGTGCCAGTGAGCGCTCTGCTGCCGATAAAGATACAGCTATGTTGATTGAAAACCTGAATCAGTTGGGCACTATCTATCGTCGGAAAAAGAATCTGGAGGATTGTATCGCTAACTTTGAAGAAGCGCTCCATTTGTGTGAATTGTGTGGAAATTACAACACGGTCGCTTTTATATATGGAAATATAGCGACGGCTTATTGTGACTGGGATCGACCGGAAGATGCTATTTCCTTCTCCGAAAAAGCTTTGAAATATGCTTTGAAGACAGATAATAAACGGAGGATAGGTACGTGCTATGTTAATTTGGGTGCCATCTTGGTACGAATGGAGAAAATGCGTACAGAGGGCATTGACACGTTACTGAAAGCTATTCCTTTTTTGGAGCAGGTGAATGACAGAAGGCAGCTATGCAATGCTTATAATTATTTGGTAAATGCCTACCGGTTGGATGGAAATCTGGATATGGCAATGCAGTACTTGCAGAAGTTGGATAAATTGGCGCATGAGATGCAGACTGATATAGAGCGTTTCAAGTATTACCAGGCAAAAGCTGCATTGTTGCAGGAAAGTAAGAACTATGCGGATGCTATTGTTTATTATCGCAAGATAGTTGATATGCTCCGTAGTGGATATAAAGATGCACGTGATTATGAGCATTACAGGAAATTATCGGAATGTTATCTGGCTGTGAATAATCTGTCTTTGGCTTATAATTATATGACGCAGGCTTATGCACTTCGTGATTCTGTGTTCCAGACGGAAGAGACTGACCAGTTGTCCGAATATTCTGTGAAGTACCGGACCAAAGAGAAGGAGTTGGAGATTGTAAGTCTGAGGCGTGAACAGTTGGAACAGGAGACGTATATGTTACGTCACCGTATTATTGTAGGTTCGGTGATCTCTTTACTGGGAATTTTGTTGCTGGGCTCACTTTATGCACGCCAACGTCAGCGGGCAAGGATTGCTTTGCTGGCAAATGCAGCTTGTGAAAAAGAGCGTGAATTCCTGGAGCTCCAGAAAGAAACAGAACAGCGCTTAACACGAAAATACATTGATGGTTTGGAGAGTGAACGGGAGCGTATGGCAACTGAATTGCATGATGATGTATGTAATAATTTGCTTGCACTTGAAATGAATATTCGTACTATTTCTACTGAAGAAGGAGCTGATCTGGATAAGCAGCTGGATTTATTGAATAATACCAGGGAAAGGTTGAGAAAACTTTCCCATGAACTGATGCCACCGGTTTTCCAGTATGCTACACTCGATGAACTGCTTGCTGACTATGTTTTGCACTTATCATTGCCAGAAGGTACGCATGCGGAATATCATTCTACGGTAGGTGTAGATTGGAATGTAGTGCCTAAATCAATCAGTTTTGAATGTTATCGCATTGTTCAGGAAGCAGTGAGCAATGCAGTAAAATATGCCGGCTCAACCTGTATACAGGTAGAGTTAGTTCTGGAAAATAATGACCTTTCCATACTTGTAGCAGACGACGGAAAAGGGTTTGATATGAGCAAGAAAACTAAGGGTATCGGCTTACGGACTATCTGGCAGCGAGCGGAAACCGTAGGTGCTGAAGTTGAACTGGTCTCTTCTCCTGGTAAGGGAACCCGTTTGAAAATTAACGTATTAATCTAATCGAACAATGGAAAAGAATGTGAAGGCAGAATTATTGGTAGTGGATGATCATAATCTGATTCTGGAAGGTATTTGTAAAGTGGTGAATAAGATGCCGGAAGTAGTTGTGGTGGATGCTGTAACTTCCGGATTGCAAGCTGCAGAATTGATTGAAAGACGAGATTATGATATATATATCCTGGATGTCAGTATTCCTGATATGTCCGGATTTGAGTTGATTGCTAAAATCCGTGAAATGAATGACCAGGCAAAGATTATTGTGAATACAATGCACGAAGAAATATGGATAGTTAACAGGTTGGTACAGTGCGGAGTGAATGCTGTTATTCTGAAATCTTCGGCCTCTGCGGAGTTAATGACAGCTATTCGTTGTGTGTTGAGAGGAGAAGCGCATGCTTGTCCACGGTTTGCTGCTATCTCGCAGAAACTGAATTCTGCATCAGCAGGTTTGCAGCCTAAGGATGCGCCTACCCGTCGGGAGCGTGATGTGTTGGAGGCTGTGGCTAAAGGAATGAATACCCATGAAATTGCTGATTTATTGAAAATTTCAGAGAACACTGTGGAAACATTTCGTAAAAGGCTTATTAGCAAGTTTGGAGCAAAGAATGCTATAGATATGGTAGTCAAGGCTGTTGCGCAAGGATGGATTGCGCTGAAATGATTTGCGGAAAATTCAGAGTGTAACGGTTTTCCGTGATTTTTTATTAGTATCTTTTGGTTATCTTTGTTGCCGTAATTGAAGTTGTTCTTCATGTTTTCTCATGAAGATATAAGGGCAATCAAAGTATATCGTGAGGATATATGTCAATTCTATTAACTGGTTTTATGAGGAAAAGGGCGTCCGGATGTTTTTCCGGACGCCCTATTTATAGGAGATTGCTAATTTTTTTAATCTTATCCTTCTATATTCTGCACTTCCACTTCCTTTACCTTCCGGAAGAGGTCGGATGCAAAAATAAAATCGTTGAGTTTCTTGTTGCTGGAAGTGAAGATGTCGTCTTTACTGCCTTCCCACTCCTTGTATCCGTCGTAGATATAGATAATTTTTTCACCGATACCCATTACAGAGTTCATGTCGTGGGTGTTGATGAGGGTGGTCATATTGTATTCATGGGTGATATCGTGTACCAGTTCGTCGATTACCAATGAGGTCTTTGGGTCTAATCCGGAGTTCGGTTCGTCACAGAACAAGTATTGCGGATTTAAGGCAATGGCGCGGGCTATGGCAACACGTTTTTGCATACCACCACTGATTTCACCTGGAAATTTATCTTTTGCTTCTGCCAGGTTTACGCGATCCAGACAGAACATGGCACGGCGGGTACGGTCGCGGAATGTATCGTTGCTGAACATGTTCAAAGGAAACATTACATTGTCCAGCACCGTCATGGAGTCAAACAATGCCGCACTTTGGAATATCATTCCCATTTCGCGGCGCAATGCTTTCTTTTCATTCTTGCCCATGGCAAGGAAATTACGGTTGTCGTATAATAATTCACCCCGTTCCGGTGTGAGCAATCCAACGATACACTTCATCAATACGGTTTTTCCCGAACCACTCTGTCCGATGATGAGATTAGTTTTCCCATTTTCAAAAGTGGCATTGATATCCTTTAATACATCTCTGCCTTCAAATGATTTCCAAAGTCCTTTCAGTTCGATCATCCCATTAAGAGTTTAGTTAATATTAAGTCGGCAAATAAGATAAGTACGCTGCTGCATACCACGGAGTCTGTAGAGGCCTTGCCCACCTCTATAGAACCGCCCTCGACGGTATAACCGAAAAAGGCCGATACACTGGCGATGATGAAAGCGAAGAACAATGATTTGATGATGCCACACCAGATAAACCATTCTACAAACATATATTGCAAACCGTATTCCAAGTCTACCGCCGACATGATGCCACCGAACCAACACGTGGCAAAGGCTCCGATGATGCCGGCAAAGATACTGAACGTTACCAAGAAAGGAATGGTAGTCACCATGGCGCAAATCTTGGGAAGGATCAGGTAATTAGCTGAATTGACTCCCATGATTTCCAATGCATCGATTTGCTGGGTTACTCGCATGGTTCCCAGCTCAGAGGCAATATTGGAACCTACTTTTCCTGCTAATATCAGACACATGATGGAGGAAGAGAATTCCAGCAACATAATTTCACGTGTCACATAACCTACTGTCCAACGTGGCATAAAAGGGCTCTCGATGTTCAGTTTGATTTGTATGGTGATAACAGCGCCGATGAAGAACGAAATCAGCAAGACAATGCCGATAGAGTTCACGCCGAGTTGCCCCATCTCATTGAGGTATTGGCGGAAGAACATGCGCATACGCTCCGGGCGGGCAAAAGTACGCCCCATCAACATGATGTATCTTCCGACAGTTTTAAGTGCTTTTATCATGACTCTTAACTATTTTGTCTGCAAATATAGCCCATTTTCAGCTGATAATTGCTACATTTGCGGCAAAATAACGCAAGTATGGAAGAAAGCAAAATGGTGCTTCGCACTGAGGACCTGGTGAAAAAGTACGGTAAACGTACAGTAGTAAGCCATGTTTCCATAGATGTGAAGCAGGGAGAAATTGTTGGTTTACTGGGACCGAACGGTGCCGGTAAGACGACTTCATTCTATATGACCGTGGGACTGATTACGCCGAATGAGGGACGTATTTTTCTGGATGACCTGGATATTACGAAATATCCGGTGTATAAGCGTGCGCAAACCGGTATCGGATATTTGGCGCAGGAAGCATCTGTATTTCGCCAGATGAGTGTGGAAGATAATATTGCTTCTGTACTGGAAATGACGGATAAACCTCTGGAATATCAGAAGGAAAAACTGGAAAACCTGATTGCGGAATTCCGTTTGCAGAAGGTGCGTAAAAATAAAGGTAACCAACTTTCGGGTGGTGAGCGCCGTCGTACAGAGATTGCCCGTTGTCTTGCTATCGACCCTAAGTTTATCATGCTCGACGAACCTTTTGCAGGAGTTGACCCGATTGCTGTAGAAGATATTCAGCAAATCGTATGGAAATTAAAGGATAAGAATATCGGTATCCTGATTACTGACCATAACGTGCAGGAAACATTAAGTATTACCGACCGTGCTTATCTGTTGTTCGAAGGGAAAATCTTGTTCCAGGGAACGCCGGAAGAGTTGGCGGAAAACAAAATTGTACGTGAAAAGTATCTGAGTAATAGCTTTGTGCTTCGTCGCAAGGATTTTATGAAATAATGATAGTGGTAAAACAAAGACCGCCTGCTCTCTTTTCCAAGAGTGAGCAGGCGGTCTTGTTTTCTTTCTCCTTTATATTAGTATTTCGGAGGTCTTGCTTCTTTAACTACCATGTTGCGGCCGAAATATTCAGCTCCGTCGAGTTCTTCAATCGCTTTAGCTGCAGCTGCTGCATCTTCCATTTCTACAAATGCAATGCCTCTGAAACGACCGGTTTCGCGATCTTTGATAAATTTGACTGCGGTTACAGCACCGTAATCTTCCATGACCTTTTGCAGATCTGATTCCCTAACTTTGTAGTTAAGGTTTCCTACGTAAATGTTCATAATGAAAATGTAAAATAAATAAATGAATAAAACTCTCTTGGAACAGTAACTATAATAAAATGATCACAACAACAGAGAGTTTACAAAAGCGTTTAAATAAAAACGGAAGTAAAAACCATGTACTGAAAATCTAAAAACTAACGCATTACCATTCCGCAACAAAGAAACTGAAATATTTCGAATTAACAATATTTCTCTTCTATTTTTTTTGCTTTTTCTTTCGAATCTATAGATAAATGCCTTATGAAATAACAATTTGTTGTTTATGGGGCGCAGACTTTTCTTTTTAATGATAGAGGTATCATTCAATGGTAAGTATTCTCTCCTTTTGTTATAAAGAAATAATTCAGCTATGTTTTTTTGATAATTGAAAGAATAACGCTAATTTTGCACCCTCATTTGAGATTGGAATAAAGTATAAATCAAATAAATAATTGTCAGAATGAACGTTTCATTACAAAACATTGACAAAGTAAGCGCTCTGCTTACTGTAAAGCTTGAGAAAGCCGATTATCAGGAAAAAGTTGATAAATCATTGAAAAGTCTTCGTCAGAAAGCTCAAGTTCCGGGGTTCCGTCCGGGTATGGTTCCGATGAGCTTGGTGAAGAAAATGTATGGTAAATCTGTTATTGCCGAAGAAGTGAACAAGGCACTTTCAGAAGCTGTATATAAGTATATTCAAGATAATAATGTATCTATCCTCGGCGAACCGTTGCCAAACGAAGACAAGCAACCGGAGATCGACTTCGATACTATGGAAGAATTCGAATTCCTGTTTGATATTGCTTTGGCACCTGAATTCAAGGCTGAAGTAGACGCTAAAGATAAAGTAGACTACTATTTGATTGACGTTACCGAAGATATGGTAAACAATCAGGTGAAAGCTTATACACAACGTAACGGTAAGTACGAGAAAGTAGACGTTTACGAAGATAAGGATATGCTGAAAGGTCTGTTGGCTGAGTTGGACGAAAACGGCAATACCAAAGAAGGTGGTATCCAAGTAGAAGGTGCTGTAATGATGCCGTCTTATATGAAGAACGATGAGCAAAAAGCTATTTTCGCCAATGCAAAGGTAAACGATGTACTTGTATTCAATCCTCACACTGCATGGGAAGGTAATGCTGCCGAACTGTCTTCTCTGTTGAAGATTGACAAGGAAGAGGCTGCTGAAATGAAGTCTAACTTCAGCTATCAGGTAGAAGAGGTTACTCGTTTCGTAGAAGGAGAACTGACTCAGGAAATCTTTGACCAGGTATGTGGTAAAGACGTAGTGAAGACTGAAGAAGAATTCCGCGCTAAAATAAAAGAAGTAATTGCCAATCAGTTCGTAGCAGACAGCGATTATAAATTCCTGATTGATGTTCGTAAGATGTTGATGGAAAAGGTTGGTAAACTGGAATTCCCGGATGCATTGCTGAAACGCATCATGCGCATGAACAACCAGGATAAAGACGAAAAGTTCGTTGATGACAACTATGATAAGAGCATTGAAGAACTGACATGGCACCTGATCAAGGAACAGTTGGTGAAGGCAAATAATATTAAAGTTGAACAGGAAGATGTGGTCAATATGGCTAAGGAAGCTACTCGTGCTCAGTTTGCACAATATGGTATGATGAGCGTTCCCGAAGATCTTCTGGAAAACTATGCAAAGGAAATGCTGAAGAAGAAAGAAAGTGTGGAAGGTTTGGTGAACCGCGTTGTTGAAACCAAATTGGCTTCTGCTTTGAAGTCTCAGGTGAAGCTGAATAACAAAACAATTTCTGCAGAAGAATTCAACAAGATGTTTGAATAAGCTTTTTTATTCTGAAAACAGTTTAAAAACATTAAGAAACACAGAGTTTTATAGTATATAACTCTGTGTTTTTTTGTGTCTCTGTGTTCTTTTTTGTTTCTTTGCATTTCAATTTACTAAACCTAAATAAAGAAAGTAATATGGATGATTTTAGAAAATACGCTACCAAGCATTTAGGAATGAATAGTTTGGTGTTGGACGATGTGATTAAATCACAAGCCGGGTATTTAAATCCTTATATCCTGGAAGAGCGTCAGCTTAATGTAACACAGTTGGACGTTTTCTCCCGCTTGATGATGGATCGCATCATTTTCCTTGGTACGCAAGTTGACGATTATACCGCCAATACTTTACAGGCGCAGTTACTTTATCTGGACTCAGTAGATCCGGGTAAAGATATCTCTATTTATATCAATTCACCGGGTGGTTCTGTATATGCAGGATTGGGTATTTATGATACAATGCAGTTTATTACAAGTGACGTAGCAACTATCTGTACCGGTATGGCGGCAAGTATGGCTGCAGTGTTGCTGGTGGCAGGTGCTGAGGGTAAGCGTTCGGCACTGACTCATTCGCGTGTAATGATACATCAGCCGATGGGCGGTGCGCAGGGGCAGGCTTCAGATATTGAAATCACAGCCCGTGAAATACAAAAACTGAAGAAAGAACTGTATACTATCATTGCTGATCACTCTCATACTCCTTTTGATAAAGTTTGGGCAGACTCTGACCGTGACTACTGGATGACGGCACAGGAAGCCAAAGAGTATGGTATGGTAGATGAAGTGTTGATTAAAAAATAAATATGGCAGACTCAAAAAGAAACAAAGGAAGGTGTAGTTTTTGTGGGCGTATGGAAGATGAAGTCGGATTCCTGATAACAGGAATGAACGGTTTCATCTGTGATAGTTGTGCTACTCAGGCCTATGAGATTACTCAGGAGGCATTGGGTGGAGCAAAAAGAGGTGGCGCTGCAACAAAACTGAACCTGAGAGAACTTCCGAAACCTTTAGAAATAAAAGAATTCCTTGATCAATATGTCATTGGACAGGACGATGCCAAGCGTTTCCTTTCCGTGTCGGTATACAATCACTATAAGCGCCTGTTGCAAAAGGACGGCGGTGATGATGTGGAAATTGAAAAGTCCAACATTATTATGGTAGGAAGTACTGGTACGGGAAAGACCCTGCTGGCGCGTACTATTGCCAAACTGCTTCATGTTCCTTTTACGATTGTGGATGCCACGGTGCTTACCGAGGCAGGATACGTAGGTGAGGATATTGAAAGTATTCTGACTCGCCTGCTGCAGGTGGCAGATTATAATGTTCCCGAAGCAGAACAAGGCATTGTATTCATTGATGAAATTGATAAAATAGCCCGTAAGGGTGATAATCCTTCCATCACTCGTGATGTGAGTGGAGAAGGTGTACAGCAAGGTTTACTGAAATTGTTGGAAGGCTCAGTGGTGAACGTACCGCCTCAGGGTGGACGTAAACACCCCGACCAGAAGATGATTCCGGTGAACACGAAGAATATCCTTTTCATTTGCGGCGGTGCATTCGATGGCATTGAGAAGAAAATAGCTCAACGACTGAATACGCATGTGGTGGGTTATAGTGCAGTGCGTAATACTGCGGTGATCGATAAGAGCAATATGATGCAATATATCGCTCCGCAGGATTTGAAGTCATTCGGTTTGATACCTGAAATCATCGGTCGTCTGCCGGTGTTGACTTATCTTAATCCATTGGACCGTGCTGCTTTGCGCTCCATCCTGACTGAACCCAAGAACTCTATTATCAAACAGTATGTAAAGCTGTTTGAGATGGATAAAGTGGAATTGAAGTTCGAAGATGAGGTTTTTGAATACATAGTCGATAAGGCTGTGGAATACAAATTGGGAGCCCGTGGATTGCGATCTATTGTGGAGACCATAATGATGGATGCTATGTTCGAAATCCCTTCTGAGCACAAAGATACCTTTGTTGTGACGTTGGATTACGCAAAACAACAACTTGAAAAAGCAAACATTGCAAGACTGCAAACTGCTTAAAATCAAATGATAAGGATGTGCAAAACTGACTTTTTTGTTTTTTATTGAAAAATATTCATTGGATTATGCTTGAAAATTAAGAAGTTGTTTATAACTTTGTTAGAGTTCTTATTAAAAAAGAATGGCTAAACGAGATGTTGAACAATCACTCAAAAAACAACCTAATGAATCATGGCAGGGAAGAAGATTAATTTGACAGACCAGCTGAAGAAATACTTCGGATTTGACACGTTTAAAGGGAATCAGGAAGCTATCATACAAAACCTGTTAGCAGGCAACGATACATTCGTGCTGATGCCTACAGGCGGTGGCAAATCATTATGTTACCAGTTACCTTCATTAATGATGGAAGGCACGGGTATTGTGATTTCTCCTCTGATTGCTCTAATGAAGAACCAGGTCGATGCGATGCGCAACTTCAGTGAAGAAGATGGTATTGCCCATTTTATAAACTCTTCCCTTAATAAAGGCGCGATAGATCAGGTAAAGTCTGATATCCTCAGTGGTAAGACGAAGTTGCTGTATGTGGCTCCTGAATCGCTGACGAAAGAGGAAAACGTGGAGTTTCTGAAGACAGTGAAGATATCCTTCTATGCTGTAGATGAAGCACATTGTATCTCCGAGTGGGGACATGATTTCCGTCCGGAATACCGGCGTATCCGTCCTATTATCAATGAAATCGGAAAAGCTCCGGTGATTGCTTTGACGGCGACTGCTACTCCTAAGGTGCAGCACGATATTCAGAAAAATCTGGGTATGGTGGATGCAGAGGTGTTCAAGTCTTCGTTCAATCGTCCGAACCTCTATTATGAGGTACGTCCCAAGACTAATAATATAGATAGAGATATCATCAAGTTTATCAAGAATAACTCGGAAAAATCAGGTATTATTTATTGCCTGAGCCGGAAGAAAGTAGAGGAACTTGCTGAGATTCTGCAGGCAAACGGCATCAATGCCCGCGCTTACCATGCAGGCATGGATTCTGCAACACGTACGCAAAATCAAGATGACTTCTTGATGGAGAAAATAGATGTGATTGTGGCAACCATTGCTTTCGGTATGGGTATTGATAAGCCCGATGTACGTTATGTCATTCACTATGACATTCCGAAAAGTCTGGAAGGATATTATCAGGAAACAGGACGTGCCGGAAGAGACGGGGGTGAAGGACAGTGCATTACCTTTTATACCAATAAAGACTTGCAGAAACTGGAAAAGTTCATGCAAGGCAAACCTGTAGCAGAACAGGAAATAGGCAAACAGCTTCTGTTGGAAACTGCTGCTTATGCCGAATCTTCTGTATGCCGCCGAAAGACGCTGTTGCATTACTTCGGCGAAGAGTATTTGGAAGAGAACTGTGGAAATTGTGACAACTGTTTAAACCCGAAAAAACAAGTGGAGGCTCAAGAATTATTATGTACCGTGATAGAGGCTATTCTCGCGGTGAAAGAGAATTTTAAAGCAGATTATATTATTGACATTATACAAGGACGCGAAACTACCGAAGTACAAGCGCACCTGCATGAAGATCTGGAAGCTTTCGGTTCTGGAATGGGCGAAGAGGACAAGACATGGAATGCTGTCATTCGTCAGGCGTTGATTGCCGGTTACCTGAGTAAAGATGTGGAAAATTACGGTTTGTTGAAGGTGACGGATGCCGGAAAGAAATTCCTGAAACATCCTAAGTCATTTAAGATAACCGAAGATAATGATTTCGAAGAAGTGGAAGAAGAAGCTCCGGCACGGGGAGGTGGTTCTTGCGCTGTCGATCCGGCTCTTTATTCCATGCTGAAGGATTTGCGCAAGAAGCTCTCTAAGAAGTTGGAAGTGCCGCCATACGTTATATTCCAGGATCCTTCGTTGGAAGCCATGGCTACCATTTATCCGGTGACATTGGACGAACTGCAGAATATTCCTGGCGTAGGAGCCGGTAAGGCGAAACGTTATGGTGAAGAGTTCTGTAAACTCATTAAGCGGCATTGTGAAGAGAATGAGATCGAACGTCCGGAAGATTTACGTGTTCGTACGGTTGCCAATAAGTCAAAACTGAAGGTTTCTATTATTCAGTCTATAGACCGGAAAGTGGCATTGGATGATATCGCTCTTTCCAAAGGTATCGAGTTCAGTGATTTGCTAGACGAAATAGAGGCTATCGTTTATTCCGGTACGAAATTGAATATCGACTACTTCCTGGATGAGATTATGGACGAAGACCATATGCTGGATATCTATGATTATTATAAAGAATCCACCACAGACAAAGTTGATGATGCTCTCGATGAGTTGGGGGATGATTTCACGGAAGAAGAAGTACGTTTGGTTCGCATCAAGTTCATTTCTGAAATGGCGAATTAACCCTTGGCTGTTGGTTTAAAAAAAGAAAAAAATATTGCGTGCAGATATACGGAATGGAATAAAAACCGTATATTTGCACGCAATAAATTTTAAACGCATAGCCCTATGTCATTTATTGCTGATAAGATTGTAATGGATGGATTAACTTATGACGACGTTTTGTTAATCCCCGCTTACTCTGAAGTACTCCCTAAAACTGTCGAACTCTCGACAAAGTTTTCTAAAAACATTGAGTTGAAAATTCCGTTTGTAACGGCCGCTATGGACACGGTTACTGAGGCGAAAATGGCTATTGCCATTGCACGTGAAGGTGGTATCGGCGTTATTCATAAGAATATGTCCATTGAGGAACAGGCACGTCAGGTTGCCATTGTGAAGCGCGCTGAAAATGGTATGATTTATGATCCGGTAACCATTAAGAGAGGTTCTACTGTAGGAGATGCATTGGCATTGATGGCAGAATATAGAATCGGTGGTATTCCAGTAGTAGATGATGAAAGATATTTGGTAGGAATTGTTACTAACCGTGACCTTCGCTTCGTAAGAGATATGAATAAGCATATCGATGAAGTGATGACAAAAGAAAATATCATTACTACGAATCCGACTACTGATATGGAAGCTGTTTCTCAGATTTTGCAGGAACACAGAATTGAGAAATTGCCGGTTGTGGATAAAGAAGGTAAGCTGGTAGGACTGATTACTTATAAAGATATTACGAAAGCTAAAGATAAACCGATGGCCTGCAAAGACTCTAAAGGTCGTTTGCGTGTAGCTGCCGGAGTAGGAGTTACTGCTGATACCCTCGACCGTATGCAAGCTTTGGTGGATGCCGGTGCCGATGCTATTGTTATCGATACTGCTCACGGACATTCCATCTATGTGATAGAGAAATTGAAAGAAGCAAAGAAGCGTTTCCCGAATATTGATATTGTAGTAGGTAACATTGCTACCGGAGAGGCTGCAAAGGCATTGGTAGAAGCTGGTGCTGATGGCGTTAAAGTTGGTATCGGTCCGGGTTCTATCTGTACTACTCGCGTTGTAGCAGGTGTGGGTGTTCCTCAGTTGTCTGCTGTATATGATGTTGCCAAGGCATTGAAGGGAACAGGTATTCCTTTGATTGCTGACGGTGGGTTGCGTTACTCAGGAGATGTTGTGAAGGCCTTGGCTGCCGGAGGTTATAGTGTAATGATCGGTTCGCTGGTTGCCGGAACGGAAGAATCTCCGGGTGATACGATTATCTTCAATGGACGTAAATTCAAGTCGTACCGTGGTATGGGCTCGTTGGAAGCAATGGAAAATGGTTCAAAGGACCGTTATTTCCAGAGCGGAACTAATGACGTGAAGAAGTTGGTGCCCGAAGGTATTGCTGCTCGTGTACCTTATAAAGGAACTTTGTATGAAGTAATCTTCCAGTTGGTTGGTGGTCTGCGTGCTGGTATGGGTTACTGTGGTGCAGGCAATATTGAGCAGTTGCACGATGCTAAGTTTACCCGTATTACCAATGCAGGTGTACTCGAAAGTCATCCGCACGATGTATCGATTACAAGCGAGGCTCCGAATTACAGTCGTCCCGAATAAAAGTATAGGCAAGTTAGATAAGAATACCCGGAAAGGAGCAGTTTCTTTCCGGGTATTTTAGTTTCTGAAAATACATGGTCTGTTCGGCATAAGCAGATGGTCTGTTTGAGGTAGACAGACCGTCTGTTTGAGGCAGACAGATGATGTGTTTAAAGAAAGCCGTTGAAGACAAACAATATAAAAGATGTTTTCCCGTTATTACATTGTTCTTTTTCAAAAGAAGATAGTTATGATAAGAAGTGGATTGACAATAATTTTCCTATGTCTGGGATTGACAGTTTTTGCTCAGCAAGATCCTATGCTGATGCGTATTAACGGGAAAGATATTCTCCGTTCGGAGTTTGAATATATCTATAATAAGAATAATGCTCTTTCTGGTATAGAGCAGAAAACATTGAACGAATATGTTGATTTGTTTGTAAACTTTAAGTTGAAGGTTGCCGCAGCTGAGGCTATGGGATTGGATACTACCCGTGCTTTCCGTGAAGAACTGGAAGGTTATCGTCGTCAGTTGGCAAAGACTTATTTAACAGATGAAACTGTATCAGAACTTGCCGCTCGGCAAATATATGACAAGATGAAAGCCAATCAGCGTGCGGGACAAGTACGGGTTAGTCATATCTTTAAATCCCTGCCTCAGACAGCTACCAGTCATTTGCTCCGTACTACTGAAACCCGCATGGATTCTCTTTATACTGCATTGCAGAACGGACAAGCGGATTTTGATGCTTGCGTACGTAACTTTTCTGACGAAAAGAAGTCTTTCTGGGTAAGTTGGCTACAGATGCCGGCTGAATTTGAAGATACGGTCTTTAAAATGAAACCGGGTGAAATATCCCGTCCTTTCTTCACTCCGCAGGGTATTCATATTGTCAAGGTGCTTGAACGGAAAGATATTTTGCCTTTCGAGGATGTGAAAGATGAAATTATCCGTCGCCAGACCCGTCGTCATGGAATGGATAAGGGAACAGAATCTTTGGTGGAGAAGTTGAAAAAAGAGTATCAATACACACCGGATAAAGTGGGAATGGATGAATTGTTGGCAAAAGGGCAGACTGAAAAGAAACTTTTTACTCTTGGTGGCAGAGAATATACGGGGCAAATGTTTGCAAATTTTGCTATTGCCCATCCTCAGGGGATACAACGTCAGTTGAAAGGGTTTATCATGAAGTCTGTACTCGACTATGAATACAGTCGTTTGGAACAGAAGTATCCGGAGTTTCGTATGCTTATGCAAGAGTATCGTGATGGTATGTTGTTGTTTGAAATCAGTAATCGGGAAATATGGGAACGCGTGCCTTCGGATGAGGTGGGAATGGCTGCTTACTTTGATAAACATCGTTCTGATTACCATTGGAAAAATCCTCATTATAAAGGGATTGTGATACATTCTGCAACAAAACGAATAGGGAAACAAGTTCGTAAGCTTTTAAAATCTTTGCCGGAAGAAGAGTGGCAGGATGCCATCCGGTTGACATTTAATGCAAAAAAACAGCAAGTACAGGCCGAACAAGGATTATTTGCCCTTGGAGACAATATCTATGTAGATGATGAAATATTCAAAAAAGAGAAGGCTGAACCTATACCGTCATTTCCTTTTACCACTTTTCTGGGTGAGAAAATAAAGGGTCCTGAGAGTTATCAAGAGGTGCGTGGACTGCTTGTCGGTGATTATCAAAATTACCTGGAGGAGCGTTGGGTAGCACGATTACGGGCAGCTTCTAAGGTTGAAATAAACCAAGAGGTTTTAAAAACCGTTAATAAGCACTGATGCAACCGATTAAACCGCTATCTTCGTAGCTTGAAATAAAGTAAATATCAATCGGTAATGCGAATAATCTTTCTGGGAATCCTATCCATCCTTTTCTGTGTGGCTTGTAGCGAGCAGCACGACCATAAAGGTAAGACGCCATTGGTGGAGCTGGACGGCAATTTCCTTTACCAGGAAGATTTGCAATCTGCACTTCCGGCAAGATTGTCGAAAGATGATAGCTTGCTGTTTGCTGAACATTATATTCGCAACTGGGTGGAAGATATCTTGCTGTACGAGAAAGCTCAAAGTAATATTCCTGATAATGGGGAAATAGAAAAATTAGTGGAGAACTATCGCAAGGCATTGATAATGCACACTTATCAACAAGCGTTGATTCATCAAAGGCTCTCGAATGAGATATCAGAAGGGGAGTTGACGGATTATTATGAAAAGAATAAAGAACTATTCAGATTGGAACGCCCGCTTATGCAAGGGTTGTTCATTAAAGTACCTCTCACTGCACCGGAACTAAACAAAGTACGTCGTTGGTATAAGACTCCTACGCAAGATGCAGTGGAGCATTTGGAGAAGTATAGTTTGCAGAATGCTGTAAAGTATGAATACTTTTATGACAAATGGGTACCGATGGCGGATGTGTTAGATCTGATACCGCTGAAAGTTCCGGAGGTAGAGGATTATGTGAATAAGAACCGTCATATCGAACTGAAAGATACGGCGTTTCATTATTTTCTGAATGTGAGCGATTTCCGCACGGTGGGCCAACAGGAACCATATGAGTTTGCCCGTCCTAAAGTAAAAGATATGGTGTTGAATCTGAAACAAGTAGAATTTATGAGAGCTGTGAAAGATGACTTGTATCAGCAGGCAGTGAAAAGAGATAAGATTAAATATAATTAGTTTAGATACACAGAATGAAGAATTTTATGAACTTTAAGTTTGTCGTTTTATGTGCCTTGGCGCTGATGACCGGTTCTGCCGTTTATGGACAAGACAACGTGATTGACGAGGTAGTTTGGGTAGTGGGCGACGAGGCTATATTGAAGTCTGAAGTGGAAGAAGCACGTATGAGTGCTGCTTACGAAGGACGCAAGTTTGACGGCGATCCTTACTGCGTGATTCCGGAAGAAATAGCTGTGCAGAAGCTGTTTTTGCATCAGGCTGCTCTCGATAGTATCGAAGTACCTGAAAGTGAAGTTATCCAGCGTGTGGACTATATGACGAATATGTATATCGCCAATATCGGTTCGCGTGAAAAAATGGAAGAATACTTCAATAAGACATCCAGTCAGATTCGTGAGACTTTACGTGAAAATGCACGCGAAGGTCTGAAGGTGCAGAAGATGCAGCAGAAACTGGTGGGAGAGATTAAGATTACTCCGGCAGAAGTACGTCGTTACTTCAAAGATCTGCCACAGGATAGTATCCCTTATATCCCTACCCAGGTAGAGGTGCAAATCATCACACAGCAACCGAAGATCCCTTTGGAAGAGATTGAAGATGTAAAAAGAAGACTGCGTGAATATACGGAGCGTGTGAATAAGGGGGAAAGCTTTTCAATGTTAGCACGTTTGTATTCTGACGACCGCGGTACGGCTATCAATGGTGGTGAAATGCCATTTACAGGACGTGGATATTTGGACCCCGCATTTGCCAATGTGGCTTTTAATTTGCAAGACCCCAATAAGGTCTCTAAGATTGTAGAATCTGAGTATGGTTTCCACATTATCCAGTTGATGGAAAAACGTGGTGACCGAATCAAGGTGCGTCATATTTTGCTGAAGCCTCATGTACCGGAAGAAGCGTTGATGGCAGGTACTGCCCGTCTGGATTCTATTGCAGATGATATCCGTAATGGTAAGTTCTCTTTTGAGGAAGCTGCTTCTGTACTTTCGCAGGATAAAGATACACGCAACAACCATGGTTTGTTGCCTAATCCTAACAATAATACTTCCAAGTTTGAGATGCAGGAACTTCCGCCCGAGATTGCCAAAGTGGTAGATAATATGAAAGTAGGAGAAATCTCCACAGCATTTACTATGATTCCGCAAAAGACCGGTAAAGAAGAATGTGTGATCGTGAAACTGAAAAGCCGCATCAACGGCCACAAAGCTACAATTTCAGAAGACTATCAGAATCTGAAAGAAATCGTTTTGGAAAAACGTCGTGATGAAATGCTGGATAAGTGGATTCGTGAAAAGCAGAAGCATACGTACGTACGTATCAACGATAACTGGAAGAACTGTACATTTAAGTATCCGGGTTGGGTTAAAGACTGATTCCGGGTGATACATTGATTCTTTTTGTATGCAGAAAAAAAATACAAGAACTAATTTTCTGAACAGGCATAGATTCCTTCTCGCAGGTCTTCTATGCCTGTTTGGTGTCTGTTTACTGAGCGCTCAGGATAAGAAAAAAGAACCGGAAAAGAAGAAAACCCGGGTCGATTTGCTTCATGCTGAAGAGGCACAGGCGGACAAAGTGTTGCATCCGGATATCCAGATACTGATCCGGTCGGTGAAGTTGCGTCACGATAGCATGTATATGTATTGTGACAGTGCGTTGATCTACGAAAAGACAAATTCGGTAGAAGCGTTTGGTAATGTTCGTATGGAGCAGGGGGATACGCTTTTTATCTATGGCGATTATCTGTATTATGACGGTATGTCGCAGTTGGCAATGCTTCGTGAAAATGTCCGTATGATCAACAGAAATACTACCTTGACAACCGATAGTTTGAACTACGACCGTTTGTATAATCTGGGTTACTACTTTGAGGGCGGTACATTGACTGATGAAGAGAATGTACTGACGTCTGAGTGGGGGGAATATAGTCCGGCAACGAAAATTTCTGTATTCAACCATGATGTGAAGTTGGTGAATCCGAAATTCATATTGACTTCGGATACCTTGAAATATAGCACTGCAACTAAGATAGCCACGATTTTGGGGCCTTCGGATATCGTGAGTGATAATAACCATATCTACTCTGAACGAGGATTTTATAATACTACTACTGAACAAGCTGAACTTCTGGATCGCTCCGTGTTAACTAACGAAGGTAAGAAGTTGACAGGCGACAGTATTTTCTACGATCGTGTGTTGGGATATGGTGAAGCATTTGAGAATGTGCAGATGAATGATACCATCAACAAAAACATGTTGACAGGTAACTATTGTTTCTATAATGAAATAACGGGAAGCGCTCTTGCTACTCAGCGTGCTGTCGCCATTGATTATTCACAAGGTGACAGCTTGTTTATGCATGGTGATACGTTACGGTTGATTACTTATAATATAAATACGGATTCCATGTATCGTGAAATGCGTGTTTATCATAAAGTCCGTGCTTACCGTACCGATGTACAGGCTGTGTGCGACTCTTTGGTTTATAATTCAAAAGATTCTTGCATGACGATGTATACTGATCCTATTTTGTGGCACGGTTCGCAACAGATATTAGGTGAGGAGATCAAGGCATATATGAATGACAGCACTATAGACTGGGTACATATCATTAACCAGGCTTTTACCATAGAACAGAAAGACTCTGTCCATTATAATCAGGTGTCGGGTAAAGAGATGAAAGGATTCTTTGTAGCAGGAGACATGCGTCAGGTTGACGTGAACGGTAATGTGCTGGTTATCTTTTATCCGGTAGAAGAGAGAGATAGTAGTTTGATAGGACTGAATTATGCCGAAGGTAGCTTCTTGCGTATGTTGCTGAAGGATAGACGTATGGAGAAAGGTGCTTTTATTGGTAAAGCTAACGGTACGATGTATCCGATGGATCAGATTCCTGCGGAGAAATACAAATTGCCTACCTTTGCCTGGTTCGATTATATTCGTCCGCGAAATAAGGAAGATATATTTGAATGGAGGGGAAAGAAGGCTGGTCAGCAAATGCAGAAATCAGACCGGAAACCTTTAACTTCACCAAGGAATATGAATATTAAACGAAATAAATAAACGCTATGGGAATGTTCACTATGAGAAAGCCGCGCGGCTTTAACCATCCATACATATATGTGGATGAGCGGAAAGAGAAGTTGGCGAAAATGGAAGAGAGCGCCAAGCGTGATTTGGGGATGTTACCTGAAAAAGAGTTTTCACCGGAAGATATCCGGGGGAAGTTTGTAGAAGGAACTACTCACCTGAAGCGACGCAAGGAAAGCGGGCGTAAACCGGTGCATCTGGGGGTGATATTGGTTATTATTGCCTTGCTGATATACTTGTGGTATGCAATAAGTACCGGAATCATTTAATTTAATTACGAATTACAATGTGGCATCATGTAATCTGTTGTTATTCGTTATTTGTAATTCATAATTCATAATTTGTAATTATAATGAGCGACATTATTCATTTGCTGCCCGATTCGGTTGCCAATCAGATTGCTGCCGGAGAGGTGATTCAGCGTCCGGCATCTGTGATAAAGGAATTGGTAGAAAATGCGATTGATGCCGAAGCACAAGAAATACACGTATTAGTGACGGATGCAGGAAAAACCTGCATTCAGGTGATTGATGATGGAAAAGGTATGTCCGAAACGGATGCACGCCTTGCCTTTGAACGCCATGCCACTTCTAAGATAAAAGAAGCAGCCGATTTGTTTGCTTTACGTACGATGGGATTTCGTGGCGAGGCATTGGCTTCTGTGGCTGCGGTAGCAGAAGTAGAATTGAAAACCCGTACGGCAAATGAAGAGCTGGGTACACGGATTGTGATAGCCGGTTCTAAAGTAGAAAGTCAGGAAGCGGTATCCTGCCCTAAAGGGAGTAACTTCTCCATTAAAAACTTATTCTTTAATATTCCTGCCCGTCGTAAATTCCTGAAAGCGAATTCTACGGAACTTAGCAATATCCTTACAGAATTTGAACGCATCGCTTTGGTACATCCCGAAGTGGCATTCTATCTATATAGCAATGATACCGAACTGTTTAATTTGCCGGTTATGCCGCTTCGGCAACGTATTCTTGCTGTGTTTGGCAAAAAGCTGAACCAGTATTTGCTATCGGTGGATGTGGATACCACTATGGTGAAGGTATCGGGTTTTGTAGCCAAGCCGGAGACGGCACGAAAAAAAGGTGCTCATCAATACTTCTTTGTGAATGGCCGTTATATGCGTCATCCATATTTCCATAAAGCAGTGATGGATGCTTATGAACAGCTGATTCCGGCTGGTGAGCAGATCTCTTACTTTATTTATTTTGAGGTAGATCCGGCAAATATAGATGTGAATATACATCCCACAAAGACAGAAATCAAATTTGAAAATGAACAAGCGATTTGGCAGATACTTTCTGCGTCTGTTAAAGAATCATTGGGCAAATTTAATGCTGTACCATCTATCGATTTTGATACCGAAGGTATGCCTGATATTCCGGCATTTGATCAGACACGCCCGATAGAACCGCCGAAAGTGCATTATAATTCAGACTTCAATCCGTTTAAAACTTCTTCTGCCTCTTCTTATAGCGGTGGCAACTATTCTCGTCCGAAAGTAGACTGGGAAGGATTGTACGATGGGCTGGAAAAAGCCAGCAAAATGAATGCTCCGATGGAAGAAGAACCCTTTGTGGATGAAACAGATTGGGCTTCTGCGCCGGTATCGACTGATATGTCCGAAGAACGTACACCATATATACCGGAAACGCAGGCTTCTTCTTCCTTATCTGCACCGTTGTATGCTAATGAGCCGACAGTGGAAAAGGGAGCGCAGCATTTCCAATTCAAGGGACGTTTTATTCTGACTTCGGTGAAGTCCGGCTTGATGTTGATAGACCAACACAGGGCACATATCCGGGTATTGTTTGAACGTTATATGAATCAGATCAGTCAGAAGCAGGGAGTATCTCAGGGCGTCCTGTTTCCGGAAATCGTACAGTTGCCGGCTTCGGAAGCTGCTGTGTTGGAAAGCATTATGGAAGACTTCTCGGCAGTTGGATTTGAATTAACCCCGTTGGGCGGTGGCAGTTATGCTATCAATGGTATTCCGTCTGGCATTGAAGGGCTGAATCCTGTGGAGCTGGTGCGCAATATGGTACATACTGCCATGGAAAAAGGAAATGATGTAAAAGAAGAAGTGCAAACCATATTAGCTTTGACGCTGGCAAAGGCTGCGGCAATCGTTTATGGACAAGTGCTGAGCAATGAAGAAATGGCTAATTTGGTAGATAGCCTGTTTGCTTGCCCTACTCCAAACTATACACCGGATGGACGTACCGTATTGTCAACTATAAAAGAAGAGGATATTGAGAAATTATTCTCGCGATAAAGATTAAAGGTAATAACAAAAAATAATCTCTTTCAAAAACCTTTTAGTGGGGATGGTGTTATTTAGTCAGTTATAATAATGAATTTAAATTAACCACTTAACTATTTAGGTATATGAAAAAGATTCTAATGTTGCTGGCTTTGGCCGGTCTGACTTCTGCCGCCTGGGCGCAGAACAGTACAAGTGAAGTTGTAGAGTATGAAGTAATCCAGGTACAGGATAAGTATCAGGTGATAACGAATCCTTTCTGGAGCAATTGGTTCTTCTCTATTGGCGGTGGTGCCGAAGCTACATTTGGTGATAACGATTCAGCCGGAAGTTTTGGCAAACGTATTAGTCCGACACTGAATGTTTCCGTCGGTAAATGGTTTACCCCTGGTTTAGGATTGCGTTTGCAATATAGCGGTCTTCAAGCAAGAGGTTTCACATATGATGCAGGAGCAGATTATGTAAAAGGCACTCAGATGAAAGACGGTTATTATAAACAGCGTTTTGATTATATGAACCTCCATGCTGATGTGATGTTCAATCTGAATGCGCTTTTCGGTGGTTACAATCAGCATCGTGTTTATGAAATTATTCCTTATGTCGGTGCCGGTTTTACCCACAACTATTCAAAACCTCATCGCGAGGCATTGTCTGTGAATGCAGGTATCATCAATAAATTCCGTATTTCGAATGCATTCGATATTAATCTGGAATTAAGTGCAATGGGCGTTGAAGATAAATTCGATGGTGAAGTTGGTGGCGATCATGGATATGATGGCGTACTGAGTGCTACAGTCGGTTTGACTTACCGTTTCCCTGCCCGTGGTTTCCGTCGTCCGATGCCGCAGTTGATTTCTCAAATCGAGTTGGCTGCTATGCAAGATAAGTTGGCCGCAATGGGTGCGCAGAATGCACAGTTGAAGAATGCTTTGATACAGGCTCAAAACCAACCGGTAGCCGAAGTTACAGAAACAGAAGTAATCGTTCCGGATCCGGATATCGCACCGCGTACTGTATTCTTCACAATCGGTTCTGCTGAACTGTCTCCGCGTGAAATCATGAATTTGTCTTATCTGGCAGAACAGATGAAGCAGTTCCCGAATGTAACTTACACCGTGAATGGTTATGCAGACTCTGCAACCGGTACTCCGGCATTCAACAAAGAATTGAGCTTGAAACGTGCACAAGCTGTTAAAGATGCACTGGTTAAGAATTACGGTATTGCTGCCGACCGCTTGAATATTGAAGCTGGTGGTGGTGTAGACAAATTTGGTCAGCCAATTCTGAACCGTGTGGTATTAGTGAAATCTGCCAATTAATAGTACTTTCATAAGCAAGGAAACGCCCTGCCTTCTCGTTAATCTATGGGAGGCAGGGCGTTTCTCTATTTGATAATAGTGCGGGAATTATTCTGCACTGAATTTCTTCACCTGTTCAGCTATCAGTTCCGCATCGTCGAAATAGTTTATCTTCATCGCTTTGCGTACATCGTCCAGTGTGGCAGCAGCAACTTCGCGTGCCGCATCACAGCCTTTCTTCAGCATCTCATAGATGGCAGGTATATCTTTCTCAAACTCTTTACGGCGGTTGCGAATCGGTTCCAGTGTCTCCTGCATGATGGAGTTCAGGAATCCTTTCACCTTCATATCACCCAGACCGCCACGTTGATAATGCGCTTTCAGTTCATCGAGATTCGGATAGTCGGGCAGGTAAAGACCGAAGTGTTCGGGACGGCAGAAGGCATCCAGATAGGTGAAGACAGGATTGCCCTCTACTTTACCCGGGTCTTGTACACGCAAGTGATCGGGATCGGTGTACATGCTCTTCACTTTTTTCTGTATTTCGTCGGCAGAGTCGGAAAGGTAGATACAGTTACCCAGGCTCTTGCTCATTTTGGCTTTTCCGTCTGTTCCGGGAAGGCGCAGACAAGCGGCATTGTCAGGCAGAAGGATTTCCGGTTCAACCAGCGTTTCACCATAGATATAGTTGAAGCGACGAACGATTTCGCGGGCTTGCTCCAGCATTGGCTCCTGGTCTTCACCTACAGGGACAGTTGTTGCCTTGAAAGCTGTGATATCTGCTGCCTGGCTAATGGGGTAGGTGAAGAAACCCACGGGAATGCTGGCATCGAAGTTGCGTAGTTGGATTTCGGCTTTCACAGTAGGATTGCGTTGCAGGCGGCTCACAGTTACCATATTCATGAAGTAAAAGCTCAACTCGCATAATTCGGCAATTTGTGATTGGATGAAGATGGTGCTTTTCTCCGGATCCAGTCCGCATGCCAGATAGTCAAGGGCCACTTCGATAACGTTCTGGCGTACTTTTTCCGGATTGTCCACATTGTCTGTTAATGCTTGTGCATCAGCAATGAAGACAAATATCTTGTCATATAAACCGGAGTTTTGCAACTCTACTCTTCTTCTCAATGAGCCTACATAGTGTCCTATGTGCAGGCGTCCTGTTGGGCGGTCGCCCGTGAGGATGATTTTCTCTTTAGTCATATCTATGATTTTCTTTGTTTTTTCTTTCGTGAATTTTAATATGACTGCAAAGATACCGATATTTATCGAAACCTCAAGGAAAAGCTGTTTCTTTCCGCTTCACATAGAGCTTATGCGAACCTCGTCCGTTGGTAGTAATGCATGTTTCCGGCATTTCACTCCAGTGCTTCAGCTCCTTGGCGGCGGTGTTTCGCAGCAGACCGGTTAGTTGGCAATAGTCATTCACTCTCATATAAGGATGTTCTTCCAGATATTTTTGTGCCAGTTGTAACCGTTGTTCCGGCGTGTATTTTGAGGATGAGCGGTTGGGCTTTATCTCCGAGCGGTTTAATATGCAGCGTCTTCCGGTTTCCTCGATGAATTGCTTGTCGGCACGGAAATTAATATTCTGTACGCAGATGCTCATCGCATTTCGTCGCTGTCCCTTTTTCTCGCCCGATTCCCGTTCTTTGCCTTTGCGCAATCCCAGTGCTGGCGTGAAGATGCCCAGTCCGTCTACCTTTACCGAATTGCCTTGTGCCATTTGGTAGGCAATCTCTTGGGTGAGCGAGTGTACCAATCCGATGATGTCTCCCGGGGTGAAGGTACTGGCATAATTAATGTTGCTCGCAATGTATTCCAGATTTACTTGGTTCCATAACTTCATGCGTGGAAAGAGGATTCGTTTGCCCTCTTCATTTGGCAGGTTCGACTCCTGCATTTCATATTCAGCCATTGTATTTTAATGCTATTAATGATGTTCGTGCTAACAGTTAATGATAAATGAAGACTCTCCTTAACTTTGAGGTGCCTTCTCTTTAGGGATGGAGATACCTGTGATTAGGAAGAAAAGTTATATTCAGGCTGGAGATAAATATCTTCAAGTTGAAGGTGCTTATGTTCAGTTTGAAGATATAGATCTTCAGTGCAAAGATAAAGTTTAAAACCGGAGTGAGAAAGTTTTGTAGCAGGTTTATTATGTTTTTGTGGTAAGGAGAACGTGACTTTATAATAAAGCTAATTTCATGGGCTATAATTTGTTTATTATTGAAATAAGTCGTTACTTTGCACAAATTTTAAAGCAACAATGCAACAACACGGGAAAAGAGATACATATAATCTGCATTCGAATGAATTTCATTCGTTAGTCGATGATTTCTCTTTCTCTGAGAAGATATTGTTAGTTCTTTGGTAATGCGTTAATCCTTTGTTGGGTAACGCATTTTTTTTTGTGCCCGAATGTATAGAAAGAAACTTAATAGACAACAAGAGAATATATGGAAAAGAATTTGAAGAAAGTGTTGGTCTTGGGCTCAGGTGCACTCAAGATCGGTCAGGCCGGGGAGTTCGACTATTCCGGTTCGCAAGCATTGAAAGCTTTGCGTGAAGAAGGTATCAGTTCAGTATTGGTAAACCCGAACATTGCGACTATCCAGACTTCGGAAGGTATCGCAGATAAGGTTTATTTCCTGCCTGTAACTACTTATTTCGTAGAAGAAATCATCAAGAAGGAACAACCTGATGGTATCCTGTTGGCTTTCGGTGGTCAGACTGCCTTGAACTGCGGTGCTGAGTTGTACACAAGTGGTATCCTGAACAAATATGGTGTACGCGTATTGGGTACTTCGGTAGAAGCTATCATGTATACGGAAGACCGTGACCTCTTCGTGAAGAAACTGGACGAGATCGAGATGAAGACTCCTGTCAGCCAGGCTGTAGAGAGCATGGAAGATGCTATTGCGGCTGCTGAACGCATTGGCTTCCCGGTTATGGTTCGATCTGCTTACGCACTGGGTGGTTTGGGCAGCGGTATCTGTCAGGATAAGGAAGAGTTCCTGAAACTGGCTGAAAGCTCCTTCGCTTTCTCTAAACAAATTCTGGTAGAAGAGTCTCTGAAAGGTTGGAAAGAAATTGAGTTCGAGGTAATCCGTGATGCAAATGACCACTGCTTTACAGTGGCAAGCATGGAAAACTTCGACCCGCTGGGTATCCATACGGGAGAGTCTATCGTAGTAGCTCCGACTTGTTCACTGACTGACGAACAGGTGAAGATGTTGCAAGACCTCTCTACAAAGTGTATCCGTCACTTGGGTATCGTGGGTGAATGTAACATTCAGTATGCATTCAATGCTGAAACAAACGACTACCGTGTGATCGAGGTAAATGCTCGTCTGTCCCGTTCTTCGGCTTTGGCTTCTAAGGCTACAGGATATCCGTTGGCATTCGTTGCCGCTAAGATTGCATTGGGCTATACACTCGACCAGATTGGTGAAATGGGAACTCCGAATTCTGCATACGTGGCTCCGCAACTGGATTACCTGATTTGTAAAATCCCTCGTTGGGACTTGACGAAGTTCGTTGGTGTATCTCGCGAAATCGGTTCCAGCATGAAGTCTGTTGGTGAAATCATGTCTATCGGACGCTCTTTCGAAGAAATTATCCAGAAGGGGTTGCGTATGATCGGTCAAGGTATGCATGGATTTGTAGGCAACGACCTGCACTTTGATGATCTGGACCGCGAACTTTCACGTCCTACGGACTTGCGTGTGTTCGCTATTGCTGAAGCTTTGGAAAATGGCTATACAATAGACCGTATCTTCGACCTGACGAAGATCGATCCCTGGTTCCTTGGCAAATTGAAGAACATTGTTGACTATAAGTTGAAACTTTCTCAATATAATAAGGTGGAAGATATTCCGGCAGATGTATTGCGTCAAGCAAAAGTGCTGGGCTTCTCTGACTTCCAGATTGCACGTTTTGTACTCGATCCGCAAGGTAATATGGAGAAGGAAAACCTGATGGTGCGTGCCCGTCGTAAAGAGTTGGGTATTCTGCCGGCAGTGAAGCGTATCAATACCGTAGCTTCCGAGCATCCGGAACTGACTAACTACCTGTACATGACATATGCCGTTGAAGGGTATGATGTGAACTATTATAAGAATGAAAAATCAGTAGTTGTACTGGGTTCCGGTGCTTACCGTATCGGTTCTTCCGTAGAGTTCGACTGGTGTTCGGTAAATGCAGTGCAGACAGCACGCAAGTTGGGTTATAAGTCTATTATGATCAATTACAACCCCGAAACTGTATCTACTGACTACGATATGTGCGACCGTCTTTACTTCGACGAACTTTCTTTCGAACGTGTACTTGATGTTATCGACCTGGAACAGCCTCGTGGTGTAATTGTATCTGTAGGTGGACAGATTCCGAACAATCTGGCAATGAAGCTGCACCGTCAGTCAGTACCCATCCTGGGAACTTCTCCTATCTCTATCGACCGTGCTGAAAACCGTAACAAGTTCTCTGCAATGCTCGACCAACTGGGTATTGACCAGCCGGCTTGGCAGGAACTTACCAGTCTGGAAGATGTGAAAGGTTTCGTAGAAAAGGTCGGTTATCCGGTATTGGTTCGTCCGTCTTATGTGCTTTCGGGTGCTGCGATGAACGTATGCTATGATGAAGAAGAATTGGAAAACTTCTTGAAGATGGCTGCTGAGGTATCAAAGGAATATCCGGTAGTAATCTCTCAATTCTTGCAGAATACAAAAGAAATCGAATTTGATGCTGTAGCACAGAATGGTGAAGTGGTGGAATATGCTATTTCCGAGCATGTGGAATTTGCGGGTGTGCACTCTGGTGATGCTACGTTGGTATTCCCGGCACAGAAGATTTACTTTGCTACGGCACGTCGCATTAAGAAGATCAGCCGTCAGATTGCGAAGGAACTCAATATCTCCGGTCCGTTCAACATCCAGTTCCTGGCACGTAACAATGAAGTGAAGGTAATCGAGTGTAACCTTCGTGCTTCTCGTAGCTTCCCGTTTGTTTCTAAAGTGCTGAAACGCAACTTTATAGAAACGGCTACCCGCATCATGCTGGATGCTCCTTATACACGTCCTGATAAATCAGCATTCGATATTGATTGGATCGGTGTGAAAGCTTCTCAGTTCTCCTTCTCTCGTTTGCACAAGGCAGACCCGGTACTGGGTGTGGATATGTCTTCTACGGGTGAAGTTGGTTGTATCGGTGATGACTTCTCAGAAGCATTGCTGAGTGCAATGATTGCTACAGGTTTCCAGATACCTCAAAAAGGTGTTATGTTCTCTTCCGGTGCAATGAAATCAAAAGTAGATTTGTTGGAGTCCAGTCGTGTACTTTTCGATAAAGGCTACAAGATTTATGCAACGGCAGGTACGGCTGCGTTCTTGAATGCTCATGGTGTATCTACCGAAGCTGTTTACTGGCCGGATGAACGCCCTGATGCTGAGAACAATGTAATGAAGATGATAGCTGAACACAAGTTCGACTTGATCGTTAACATTCCGAAGAACCATACGAAGCGTGAATTGACGAACGGTTACCGTATTCGTCGTGGTGCTATCGACCATAACATTCCGTTGATTACGAATGCTCGTCTGGCAAGTGCCTTTATCGAAGCATTCTGCGAATTGAAGCTGGAAGATATTGCTATCAAGAGTTGGCAAGAATATAAGTAATCAGGTATTTACCTGAAGTTAAAAAAAGAGATGCTAAATTGGCATCTCTTTTTTTTATGCTTATCTTTGTGGGTAAGATAAGGTTTAGTTATTGTTTAACCAGAATGCGTTCTTAAACCATGAAAAAAATCCCCCATTTCTTTATTGTTTTAGTTTGTATATTGGCTGCTGTACAATTAAAGGCAGCAGATGATTTCCTTCCTCAATCCAAATGGATTGGTAGTGAACATTGTCAAAGTACTCCGAATACCTGGCTTTGTTTTCGTAAAACGGTGCATCTGCCCGGCGTTCCGGGTGAGATGATTGCAAATATCGCTGTGGATTCTAAGTATTGGCTATGGATTAACGGCAAGATGGTGGTGTTTGAAGGCGGATTGAAACGGGGGCCTGCTCCCGGAGCGACTTATTATGATCAGGTGGATATTGCCCCTTATCTGGAGAAGGGGGAGAATATCATTGCTCTGCTGGTGTGGCATTTCGGGAAAAACGGATTCAGTCATGTGAATAGTGGAACGGCAGCTTTGTTGTTTTGTGCCCAAGGGGCAAATTTATCCATTGTCAGTGATAAGAGCTGGCAATGTAGTGTGTATCGGGCTTATCAGAATACAGAAGCCCCATTCCCCAATTATCGTTTATCCGAAAGTAATATCCGCTTTGATGCCCGTAAGGAATTGGCAGGTTGGAATATGCCGGATTTCAGTGGAAAGCTGGGAGCATCTATCGAAATTGTGGCTCCGAACGAAATGCCGTTTGGAAAATTGGTAGCCCGTCCCATTCCGATGTGGAAGAATGGTGGGTTAACGGATTATCCGGAAGTAGTCAAAAATGAAAAAGGGGATACTATTCGGTGCCGTTTGCCCTATAATTGTCAGATAACTCCTTATCTGCATGTAAAGGCTCCTGCCGGATTGGTGGTTGGCATGCTGACCGATAATTATACGGGAGGAAGTGCTAATAATGTGAGAGCTGAATACATTACTCGTGAGGGTGAGCAGGAATATGAAAGTTTCGGCTGGATGAATGGTCATGAGGTGCTTTATGTTGTTCCTGCCGGCGTGGAAGTGCTGGGCGTTAAATACCGGGAAACGGGTTATAATGCGGATATGAAAGGTTCTTTCGCATGCGATGATGATTTCTATAATGAATTGTGGAAGCGAAGTGCGCGTACTTTATATATTACCATGCGCGATAATTACATGGACTGTCCTGATCGTGAGCGTGCTCAATGGTGGGGAGATGAAGTAAATGAGTTGGGTGAAGCTTTCTATGTACTTGATCCGCGCGGTTGGCAGTTGGCCGCAAAAGGTATCTATGAATTGATGAACTGGCAACGTCCGGACGGCGTTATTGCTTCTCCTGTTCCATCGTTGAACTGGTGTAAGGAACTTCCTTTGCAGATGCTTGCGTCTGTAGGCTGGTATGGATTCTACACGCAAGCGTTCTATAGTGACGATTATTCTTTTGTTCCGCATATTTACGACGGCCTGAAGAAGTATTTGCATGAAGTCTGGCAGGTTGATGGCCAAGGTATGCCTGTGGTTCGTCCGGGTGATTGGAGTTGGGGCGATTGGGGAACGGATGTTGATATGGAGGTTCTTACTACCTGTTGGTATTATCTGGCTCTTAAGGCTGAAAAAGAGTTTGCCCTTCATCTGCGTAAACTGTATGATGCCAATCAGATCGGTGAAATGATGAAACGTATCTCTGCGGCTTTTGACGCCCGCTATTGGAATGGTAAGGCTTATCGTTCCAAATTGCATAATGGGGAGACGGATGACCGTGCGCAGGCAATGGCTGTAGTGAGTGGATTGGCACCGGTCGGTAGATATAAAGCTTTGCTAAAGGTTTTCAAGAAGGAATATCATGCCAGTCCTTATATGGAAAAGTATGTAATGGAAGCCTTGTTTATGATGGGCGAACCGGAGTTTGCATTGAAACGTATGCGCGACCGTTATGCTAAAATGATATCATATCCTTATACCACCTTATTTGAAGGGTGGGGGATAGGCGCCGAAGGTTTTGGTGGAGGTACTATTAATCATGCATGGAGTGGCGGCCCGCTGACTATATTGAGTCAAAAACTGTGTGGAATAGAACCACTTGCTCCCGGATTTAAGCAATTCCGTGTTGCTCCGCAACTGGGTTCGTTGAATAAAGCTTCGGCGGTGGTGCCTACTCTTTATGGTGACATCAGGGTTGATATAAGGCAGCAAGATCATAAACTCGGTATTCAAGTGGTTGTTCCGCAAGGCACCACGGCAGTAGTGGCATTGCCTGGCAGTAAGGAAAAAGTGCTTTCACCGGGTACTCATATTCTTCCGTAAGGCGAAGAATCGGTTTATAGCGATTATGTTGGTGAAATGTCTCAGAAAAAAGTTACTTATTTAAAATGCTGAAATTCAATAAGTATATATCTTTCTGTATAAATTTCTTAGAAAATAGTTCGCAATTGTTTTGGTAATATCAAAATAAGCTGTACCTTTGCATCGCTTTTGAAACGAAAGTGTATGGGCGTTTAGCTCAGCTGGTTCAGAGCATCTGCCTTACAAGCAGAGGGTCGGCGGTTCGAATCCGTCAACGCCCACTAAAAAAAACAAGCACTTTCGGTCCAAAAGGGCGTTTAGCTCAGCTGGTTCAGAGCATCTGCCTTACAAGCAGAGGGTCGGCGGTTCGAATCCGTCAACGCCCACAGATGTAAAATTATTAAATAGACTTGCAAGTTCTTGCAGGGCTATTTTTTTATCTGTTAACGTCCTTTCTTAACTTTCTTGTCTCTTTATGGCTTGTTACTCAGAAAAAAACGCTAATTTTGCGGCTCGATAATTATCAAAATACGACGTATGGAACTTGATTTACTTACAGCTATCTCTCCGATTGATGGTCGATATAGAGGAAAAACGGATGCCTTGGCGGCTTATTTCTCGGAGTTTGCCTTGGTGAAATACCGCGTGCAAGTGGAAGTGGAATACTTCATCACCTTGTGCGAGCTGCCTTTGCCGCAGTTGAAAGGCGTAGACAAAAGTGTATTTGAAACTTTAAGAAATATCTATCGTAACTTCTCTGAAGCTGATGCACAGCGTATCAAGGATATTGAGAGTGTGACAAACCACGACGTGAAAGCCGTGGAATATTTCCTGAAGGAAGAGTTTGATAAGATGGGTGGAATGGATGACTATAAAGAGTTTATTCATTTCGGACTGACTTCACAGGATATCAATAATACTTCTGTGCCTCTGTCTATCAAGGAAGCTCTGGAACAGGTATACTATCCGCAGATAGAGGAATTGATAGCGCAGCTTCGCACGTATGCGGAAGACTGGGCTGCTATTCCTATGCTTGCTAAGACACATGGTCAGCCGGCTTCTCCTACCCGTTTGGGGAAGGAGGTAATGGTGTTCGTCTATCGTCTTGAACGCCAATTGGCTACATTAAAGGCTTGCCCCATTACTGCTAAGTTTGGCGGTGCTACCGGAAATTACAATGCACATCATGTTGCCTATCCGGAGTTTGACTGGAAAGCATTCGGTAACAAATTCGTTGCTGAAAAGCTGGGATTGGAACGCGAAGAGTATACTACGCAGATCTCCAATTATGATAATCTTTCCGCTATCTTTGATGCAATGAAACGCATTAATACAGTGATGATCGATATGAACCGTGACTTCTGGCAATATATTTCCATGGAATATTTCAAGCAGAAGATCAAAGCTGGTGAAGTGGGATCCAGTGCTATGCCGCACAAGGTGAATCCGATTGACTTTGAAAATGCGGAAGGTAACTTGGGTATAGCTACTGCAATTCTGGAACATCTGGCTGTGAAATTGCCGGTATCTCGTTTGCAACGCGACCTGACAGATTCTACTGTATTGCGTAATGTAGGCGTTCCGTTTGGACATATCGTAATTGCCATTCAAAGTTCGTTGAAGGGGTTGCGTAAGTTGTTGCTGAATGAAACTGCTATTTATCGTGATTTGGATAATTGCTGGAGCGTGGTAGCTGAGGCTATTCAGACTATCCTGCGCCGTGAAGCATATCCGCATCCGTATGAGGCGTTGAAAGCATTGACCCGTACCAACCAGGCTATTACGGAAGCTTCCATAAAAGAATTTATCGAAGGGTTGAATGTAAGCGAAGAGATTAAGAAAGAATTGCGCGTCATTACTCCCCATACATATACAGGTATTTAAAAAGAGTAGGAAAAAATAGCCGGATAATGAAGCCAACATTTTAAATCTGGTGATTGTTAATATAGTATACATATATAATAAGGTATAAAAGTGATAATAGAATGGCCGTGAGGCCAACGTTTAATTTTATTCGAATAAAACAATGAGTACAGAAAACGAAACTTGGCGTGACGATTCTTCCAATGAGGAGAATTCAGGCAACAGATTTGACAGAGAAAACAATTACAGCCGTCCGTCTTACAACCGTGAAGGTGGTGACCGACCTTATCGTCCACGTTTTAACAGCGAAAGTGGTGATCGTCCACAGCGTGCTTACAGCAGTGATCGCCCGTATCGCCCGCGCTTTAATCCTAATGCCGAAGGTGGTGAACGTCCACAACGTTCATATGGTGACCGTCCGTCTTACAACCGTGAAGGTGGCGACCGTCCTTATCGTCCGCGCTATAACAGCGAAGGTGGCGATCGTCCGCAACGCCCATCCTATGGAAATAACAGTGGTGGTGACCGTCCTTACCGTCCTCGCTATAACAGTGAAGGTGGTGATCGTCCTCAGCGTCCTTCTTATGGTGACCGTCCTCAGCGCCCACGTTTTAATAGTGGTGATGGTGGACAGCGTTCCTATAACAATGATCGTCCTTATCGTCCACGCTACAATAGTGGTGATGGTGGCGACCGTCCTCAGCGTCCTTATGGAAGTTCATCTTATGGTGGTTCTTCTTATGGCGATCGTCCTCAACGTCCGCGTTTTAATCCCAATGGTGGTGGAAGACCGGGTGGATATGGCCGCCCTCAACAACGCCGTACACCGGATTATGATCCGAATGCAAAGTATAGCCGTAAGAAGCAGATAGAATATAAGGAGCAGTTTACTGATCCTAATGAACCGATCCGTTTGAATAAGTTCTTGGCTAATGCAGGCGTTTGCTCTCGTCGTGAGGCAGATGAATTCATCACAGCAGGTGTGGTTTCTGTAAACGGAGCAGTGGTTACAGAGCTCGGAACCAAGATCAAACGCGGTGACGAAGTGAAATTCCACGATCAGCCGGTAAGTATCGAACGTAAGATCTATATCTTGCTGAATAAGCCGAAAGATACTGTGACTACCTCGGATGATCCGCAGGCACGCCGCACGGTAATGGATTTGGTGAAAGGTGCTTGTGATGAACGTATTTATCCGGTAGGTCGTCTGGACCGCAACACTACAGGTGTATTGCTACTGACGAATGACGGTGATTTGGCTTCTAAGTTGACTCATCCGAAGTTCCTGAAGAAGAAGATTTATCACGTACATACAGATAAGAATGTGACAAAAGCTGATATGGATCAGATTGCAGCTGGTATTCAGTTGGATGATGGTGAAATCCATGCAGATGCTATCAGTTATACGGACGATGTTAGACGGGATGAAGTGGGCATTGAAATCCACTCAGGTAAGAACCGTATTGTTCGTCGTATATTTGAGTCACTGGGCTACAAGGTAGTGAAACTCGACCGCGTATTCTTTGCCGGACTGACTAAGAAGGGCTTGCGTCGTGGCGAATGGCGCTATTTGAGCGAACAGGAAGTAAACTACCTGCGCATGGGCTCTTTTGAGTAATTATATAATATAGGTTTAACACAAATTTATGGAAAAGATTAGTAGAACAAAGATTGTTGATGTATTGAAGCGCGAAGATTTTGGCGCTATGGTCAACGTGAAAGGCTGGGTTCGTACCCGCAGAGGTAGTAAACAAGTTAATTTTATCGCCCTGAATGACGGTTCTACAATAAATAATGTGCAGGTTGTGGTAGATTTGGCAAACTTTGATGAAGAGATGCTGAAAGACATTACTACCGGTGCTTGTCTGAGCGTGAATGGTGAACTGACGGAATCTGTAGGTTCCGGCCAGAAAGCTGAGATTCAGGCTCGTGAAATTGAAGTTCTGGGAACTTGTGATAATACATATCCTTTGCAAAAGAAAGGCCATACACTGGAGTTTCTGCGTGAGATTGCTCACTTGCGTCCCCGTACGAATACTTTTGGTGCAGTGTTCCGCATTCGTCATAACATGGCGATAGCTATCCATACTTTTTTCCATCAGAAAGGTTTCGTCTATTTCCATACACCTATCATCACGGCTTCCGACTGTGAAGGTGCCGGACAAATGTTCCAGGTAACAACGAAGAACCTCTATGATTTGAAGAAGGATGAAGCCGGTTCTATCATTTATGATGACGACTTCTTTGGTAAGCAGGCCAGTCTGACGGTTTCCGGACAGTTGGAAGGTGAACTTGCTGCTACGGCATTGGGAGCTATCTATACGTTTGGTCCTACATTCCGTGCAGAAAACTCTAATACTCCGCGCCATTTGGCTGAGTTCTGGATGGTGGAACCGGAAGTTGCGTTCAATGACATTACGGACAACATGGATCTGGCAGAAGAATTTATCAAGTTCTGTGTGAAGTGGGCTTTGGATAACTGCGCTGATGATGTGAAGTTCCTCAACGATATGTTCGACAAAGGTTTGATTGAACGTCTGCAAAGTGTATTGAAGGAATCTTTCGTACGTTTGTCTTATACGGACGGTATTAAGATACTGGAAGAGGCTGTTGCTAAAGGTCATAAGTTCGAATTCCCGGTATACTGGGGCGTGGACCTGGCTTCTGAGCACGAACGTTATCTCGTGGAAGAACATTTCAAACGTCCGGTTATCCTGACTGACTATCCGAAGGAAATCAAAGCGTTCTACATGAAGCAGAACGAAGATGGTAAAACGGTACGTGCAATGGACGTATTGTTCCCGAAGATTGGTGAGATTATTGGTGGTTCCGAGCGCGAAGCGGATTACAACAAGTTGTTGACGCGTATTGACGAAATGCATATACCTATGAAGGATATGTGGTGGTATCTCGATACCCGTAAGTTCGGTACGTGTCCTCACTCAGGTTTTGGTCTGGGCTTTGAGCGTTTGCTTCTGTTCGTGACGGGTATGGCGAATATTCGTGATGTGATACCTTTCCCGCGTACACCGCGTAATGCAGAGTTTTAACTCATAAATAAACAGATGAAGTAGCCCGCACAATCTTGGTTGTGCGGGCTCTTTTTTTATAGATAAATTGTTATAATATCAAAATAAATACTTATATTTGTGACAGTCAGATGCCAATACGTTAACCCAATATATACGAACATGAAGAAGAAGTATTTCATTACCATGTTGGCAGCGGTGCTGCTGGCGGTAACAGGAGCGATGGCACAAAAAAAGGCGAGTTTCAAACCTGCAGATTTGAAAGGTATCTGGCAGTTGTGTCACTATGTATCTGAAATTCCGGATGTTCCCGGTGCTTTGAAGCCCAGTAACACGTTTAAGGTGTTGAGTGACGACGGGCGTATCGTCAATTTCACTCTTATTCCCGGCAAAGATGCTATAATCACCGGATATGGTACCTATACCCAGCTGACGGATAATAGCTATCGGGAAAGTATTGAAAAAAACATTCACCTGCCCATGCTGGATAATAAAGATAATGTTCTGGAGTTTGAGATGGGAGAGGGTGGACTTATGCATCTGAAGTATTTTATTTCTAAAGATTTGAACGGCAACGAACTGAACTGCTGGTATCATGAAACTTGGAAACGGGTAATGATGCCACCTGCATTCCCTGAAGACATTGTCCGTTAAAGCGGGTTATCCTAATATGATAAGCAGTGTTGTGATGCATAACAAGTAATCTAATGCATCGTAACACTGCTTGTTTTGTGTCCTAACATTGCTTGTGATTGATAGTTAGCTTCTTTAAAAAAAAGAAGAAAACGTTTGCCAGTTTTGGGAAAATCCGTACCTTTGCAAGCCGATTATTATCTAATAAGGATAAGCAATTAATTCAGAGCGAGTTAATCTACCTTTGTCCGGGGTAGCTAATCCGTAATGAAGATTTTTTTAGTAGTAACATTTAAAAAACAAATCAAGAGTGGATACTTTAAGTTACAAGACCATTTCTGCAAACAAAGCTACGGTAACCAAAGAATGGGTTATTGTTGACGCTACAGACCAAGTATTGGGTCGTCTGGGCGCAAAAGTTGCGAAACTGTTGAGAGGAAAGTATAAACCAAACTTTACTCCTCACGTAGATTGCGGTGATAATGTAATCATTATCAATGCCGACAAAGTTAAAATGACAGGTAATAAGTGGACTGACAAAGTGTATTTGTCATACACAGGTTATCCCGGTGGTCAGAGAGAAATGACTCCTGCTCGTCTGCAGGCTAAACCGAATGGTGATGACAGACTGTTGAGAAAAGTAGTAAAGGGTATGTTGCCTAAGAATAAATTGGGCGCTAAATTGCTGAGCAATATGTACGTATATGCCGGTAGCGAGCACAAACATGACGCTCAGAACCCGAAATCAATTGATATAAACTTACTTAAATAATAGATATGGAAGTAGTAAATGCATTAGGCAGACGTAAAAGTGCAATTGCACGCATTTTCGTAACCGAAGGTACAGGAAAGATTACTATTAACAAGAGAGACCTTGCAGAGTACTTTCCATCAACTATTCTTCAGTATGTAGTAAAACAACCGCTGAGTAAGCTGGGTGTTGCTGAAAAATATGATATTAAAGTAAATCTTTGCGGTGGTGGTTTCACCGGTCAGTCTCAGGCTTTGCGTTTGGCTATTGCCCGCGCATTGGTGAAGATGAATGCTGAAGACAAAGCTGCTCTTCGCGCTGAAGGCTTCATGACTCGTGACCCGCGTTCTGTTGAACGTAAGAAACCGGGACAACCGAAAGCTCGTAGAAGATTCCAGT
Organism: Bacteroides intestinalis DSM 17393; assembly: GCF_000172175.1. Lineage (NCBI taxonomy): Bacteria > Pseudomonadati > Bacteroidota > Bacteroidia > Bacteroidales > Bacteroidaceae > Bacteroides > Bacteroides intestinalis. The sequence goes on from NZ_ABJL02000001.1 coordinate 43,842, forward strand.
TCAGTAAACGTTAAGAGTTGCAGAAACGTTGGGGCGGACAAGTTGCTTAATTCTCAACTTTTATCTCTCAACTCTCAACTGAAAGAGCGTTTAGTATCTAAACTACCGGGACTCTGGAATGATAGACTACCCGGCGGTTGGTTTAGAAAAAACAAAAAAGAAAGTAAACGATTTAAAGAAAAAACAAGATGTCAAGAACAAATTTTGATACATTATTGGAAGCCGGTTGCCACTTTGGTCACCTCAAAAGAAAGTGGAATCCTGCAATGGCTCCTTATATTTTCATGGAACGCAATGGTATCCATATCATTGACCTCCACAAGACAGTTGCTAAAGTAGACGAAGCTGCTGAAGCTTTGAAGCAAATTGCTAAATCAGGAAAGAAAGTCCTGTTCGTTGCTACTAAAAAACAAGCTAAACAAGTGGTTGCTGATAAAGCTGCCTCTGTAAATATGCCTTATGTAATCGAGCGTTGGCCGGGCGGTATGTTGACTAACTTCCCCACTATCCGCAAGGCTGTTAAGAAGATGGCTACCATCGACAAATTGACAAATGACGGTACGTACTCTAATCTGTCTAAGAGAGAAATCCTGCAGATTTCACGTCAACGTGCTAAGCTGGACAAGACTTTGGGTTCTATTGCTGACCTGACTCGTCTGCCGTCTGCATTGTTCGTTATCGATGTTATGAAAGAAAACATTGCAGTTCGCGAAGCTAACCGTTTGGGTATCCCCGTATTCGGTATCGTTGATACGAACTCTGATCCTTCTAACATTGATTTCGTTATCCCGGCTAATGATGATGCTACTAAATCAATAGAAGTAATTCTGGATGCTTGCTGCGCTGCTATGCAGGAAGGTTTGGAAGAAAGAAAAGCTGAAAAAGTAGACATGGAAGCAGCTGGTGAAGCTCCTGCCAATAAAGGCAAGAAGAAAGCTACAAAAGCAAGACTCGACAAATCTGACGAGGAAGCAATCAATGCAGCTAAAGCTGCTGCTTTCCTGAAGGAAGACGAAGAGGCTTAATCATACTTGAATGGTAAGATGGTAAAATGATAAGATGATAATGTCGTCTTACCATCCTATCATCTTACCATTCTATCATTTTGAATATTAATTATAAAAAGAAAATATATTATGGCTGTAACAATGGCTGATATTACCAAACTCCGTAAAATGACCGGAGCAGGTATGATGGACTGCAAGAATGCGTTGACGGAAGCCGAAGGCGATTTCGACAAGGCAATGGAAATAATCCGTAAGAAGGGACAGGCTGTTGCCGCTAAGCGTTCAGACCGTGAAGCTTCTGAAGGTTGTGTTCTGGCTAAGACTACCGGTAACTTTGCCGTTATCATTGCTTTGAAGTGTGAAACTGACTTCGTGGCTCAGAATGCTGATTTTATAAAATTGACTCAAGATATTCTGGATCTTGCTGTAGCTAACAACTGCAAGACTTTGGATGAGGTAAAAGCATTGCCGATGGGTAACGGTACTGTACAGGATGCAGTGACTGACCGTAGCGGTATTACAGGTGAGAAGATGGAGCTTGACGGCTATCTGACTGTAGAGGGTGCAAGCACTGTCGTTTACAATCACATGAATAGAAACGGTCTTTGCACGATCGCTGCTTTCAACAAAGAAGTTAACGAACAGTTGGCTAAGGAAGTGGCTATGCAGATTGCAGCTATGAATCCTCTTGCAATTGATGAGGACGGCGTTTCTGAAGATGTGAAGCAGAAAGAGATTGAAGTTGCTATCGAAAAGACAAAAGCAGAACAGGTACAGAAAGCTGTTGAGGCTGCTTTGAAGAAAGCAAATATCAATCCGGCTCACGTGGACAGCGAAGACCACATGGAAAGCAACATGGCTAAAGGTTGGATTACAGCTGAAGATGTAGCAAAAGCAAAAGAAATCATTGCTACTGTTTCTGCTGAAAAGGCTGCACACCTGCCTGAACAAATGATCCAGAACATCGCTAAAGGTCGTCTGGCTAAGTTCTTGAAAGAAGTTTGCTTGCTGAACCAGGAAAATATTATGGATTCTAAGAAGACTGTAAGAGAAGTGTTGGCAGCAGCTGACCCTGAATTGAAGATTGTAGATTTCAAGCGTTTCACTTTGAAAGCTGAATAATTCAACTCAATATATATAGAAAACGACCGCACGGGAATTTCCGTTGCGGTCGTTTTTTTATGCATATTTGCTTCTTTTAGAAGAAGTGATATACTTACTGATAGACCGTCTGTTTCGGTGAACCGGATTATCCGACCGGCTTAGTCTGCGTATATCCCTCCTTTTTAAGTAGTTCCAGCACTTTCTGCTTGAAATCTCCTTGTACGATGATTTCTCCGTCTTTGGCACTTCCGCCTACGCCACATTTAGACTTCAGCAATTTACCTAACTCCTTCAGGTCATTCTCCGTACCTACGAAACCCGTGACAAGTGTGACTACTTTTCCTCCTCTATTCTTGCGATCCAACTGAACACGCAATTTCTGTTGAGAAGCTTCCGGGGTAACTTGTTTCCCATCATCTTCCATTTCATAACTATAGTCCGGATTGGTAGAATAAACCACATTCAACCGTTCTTTCCAATCATTATTCTTCATATTTGTTCTGTTTTAAGAATCAAAAGTAATATTTTGTGTGGAACTTTGCAATCTTTTGAGACTTTTGTCGTCTAATAGAAAACGCTAATTAGCTTCAAGTATACGAAATATGAAAAGAATCATCTGGCTATTTCTATTGTCTTTGGTTACTCTACTATCTTTTTCGCAATCTTTCAAGGGTACTGTTACGGATACTGATGGGAAGCCGGTTCCTTATGCCGCCCTCTATCTAAGAGAAATGAAGTCAGGTTTAACTACCGATGAGCATGGGCGATTTCAAACGAAATTATCTGCCGGACAATATACCTGTGAGGTCTCTTCTTTAGGATTTATATCCCAGACCTTTACTTTCCAAATGCTGAATCGTGATTATGAGAAGGATATAGTGCTTGCCGAACGTACCTATAGCCTGCCGGAAGTAAGCATCACCAAGGGAAATGAAGATCCCGCCTATGCAGTGATGCGCAAAGCGATAGCGCGTGCTCCTTATTATCGTACTCAGATAAAAAGCTATACAGCCGGTACATATCTGAAAGGAACCGGTAAAGGGATCGCTATTCCCGCTGTCCTGAAACTATCCAAAGAGGTGCGGAAAGATGCAAAAGAATGGCTTGGAAAGCTGTTTGTCTTGGAGCAACAGCAGATCGTGAATTTTACTGCTCCCAATATCTGGAATAATAAGGTATTAGCCAATAAAAACTCTTTTCCTGAGGAAATACAGGTGGATATGGGAATAACTACGATTAATCTCTATACTCCTGAGCTTTTCGGCAAAGTCTCTCCTTTAAATAAAAGTGCCTTTTCATACTATCGTTTCAGACTTGACGCTTGCTTTGTGGAAGAAGGACAAATGATAAATAAGATCCGTGTGATTCCCAAGAAAGACGATAGCCGTTTGCTGGAAGGAGACCTGTTCATTGTAGAAGATTTGTGGTGCATTTCGGCTGCTGATGTCAATGTTCGTGGCACCGGGCTGAAAGCAAAGATTAAGATCACTTGCAAGGAGGTGCAGTCTTCTGTCTTTCTGCCAGTTTCTATTACTACCTCTTCTACCATCGACATAATGGGTTTCAAGGCAGAGGCTTCCTATCTGGCGGCAATACACTATAGAGAGGTAAAAACGGATATCCAGCCGGAGACCAATACGGATAAAATGGCAAAAACTGTAACTGCCACTGCAGTAGCGCAGCCAAAGAAACATAAATTTGAACGTCCGGCACGAATCGGGCGCAAAGATACTCAGGTTGATTCGCTTGCCGATAAGCGGGATTCTCTTTATTGGACCACTATCCGTAGCGTGCCGTTGCGATTGGAAGAGGTGCAGAGTTATCAATATAAAGAAGAAAAGATAGCTTTGAAAGATTTGTCACCCGGAGAAAAGTCCGAGAAGAAAACAGCTTTCGGTCAAGTACTGAATACCATTATGTGGGGAAAGACTTTCAGAACTTCCAATAAAAATGCCTGGCTGACTTTACCCGGTCTTTCCGCTTATATTCCCGAATATAATTTTGTGGATGGCTTCTGGTTAGGAGTAAAGCTAAAAACAGGAGTGAAGTTATCAGAATCTTCTACACTTCGTTTTGTACCTTCTTTCTATTATACCACAGCTCGCAAAAACTGGATTGGACAAGGAGAATTGACGCTGGATTATGCTCCACGGAACCGTGGCTATTTATCCCTTTCCGGAGGTCTTCTGTCTGCCGATTATAATTCGGAAAACGGAGAATCCCGTTTGATTAATAGTATGTCCAGCTCGTTGTTCGGCCATAACCATCTGAAGCTTTACGAGAATACTTTCTTCACAGTTGACCATGCGATAGAGCCGGCTAACGGATTACTTTTTTCTTCCTCATTTTCCTGGCAACGTAGGAAGATGCTGGATAACCATATCCGTAAAAGTTGGTTCAAGAGGGATGCCGAGCCGAATATTCCGGAAAACACTGCTTTCCGACCGATGCAGGAGAATGATATCCTGAAAGCTTCTTTTGAGTTGGAGTATACTCCGGCTCACTACTATCACATGTCGCAAGGCAAGAAAGTGTATGAAGCTTCCCGTTATCCTACATTTGCCCTAAAATATGACAGAGCTTTCCCTATGAGCGGAAGCCGTTATCTTACCTCGTACCACCTGATGCAATTCTCTGCTAAACAGAAAATTGAGTTCGGCATGTTCAATCGTCTGTATTGGTCAGTGAATGCTGGTTCATTCTTTGATGCAAAGAATCTCCAGTTCCCCGACTTCAAGCATTTTGCTTCTACCCGCATACTGGTTACGGAACGTTCTTTCGATACCGGGTTTAGTTTACTGGATAACTACGCTTTGTCCACTAATACCCGCTGGACACAGGCTAATGTCTCCTGGTATACTCCATATCTGCTTTTGAAACATCTTCCTTTTCTGTCAAGAAAAGCATTTGATGAAGCATTGCATCTTCGTTCCATTGTGATATATGGTCGGCGTCCCTATACGGAGATCGGATATTCGATCGGGTTTTCCGATAGGGCACGGATAGGAGTCTTTGCCGGTTTCGATTGCCTGAAGTTCCATTCGGTGGGAGTTTCTCTTAGTTTGCCGTTATCCCTCTTTGGTGATAAGTAAAACTTTTGTAGAAATTATGTTAACTTTCTTCTGTTGGAGTATTCTTTTCCAAAAAAACGTATTTTTGTCCACCCGTAACCTAAAGAAATGAAGAAAATGACCACGAACCAGGCAATTCAATATAAGGATAGCATGAAAGTGCCGGAGCCTACTTTGCGCAGGTTGCCGTGGTACTTGTCGAATGTTAAGCTGCTCAAGCAGCGGGGCGAACGGTACGTCTCTTCTACACAGATATCCAAAGAAATCAATATAGATGCTTCCCAGATAGCCAAGGATTTGTCGTATGTCAACATCTCCGGGCGTACGCGTGTGGGCTACGAAGTCGATACTCTGATAGCCGTATTGGAAGACTTCCTCGGATTTACCGATATGCATAAAGCATTTCTGTTTGGAGTAGGTAGCTTGGGTGGTGCATTGTTGCGCGACTCCGGTTTGAAGCACTTCGGGCTGGAAATTGTAGCGGCATTTGATGTGAACCCGGAATTGGTAGGCACTACATTGAACGGAATTCCGATCTTCCATTCCAGTGAATTCGAGCAGAAGATGCGCGAATATGATGTGAACATCGGTGTGCTGACTGTACCTATCGAGATAGCCCAATGCATTACGGACACCATGATAGCCGGTGGCATCAAAGCTGTATGGAACTTTACGCCGTTCCGTATCCGTGTGCCGGAAAATATCGTTGTTCAGAATACTTCTCTATATGCTCATTTGGCGGTGATGTTTAACCGCCTGAATTTTAACGAAATCGAATAATGAAGATTATTGCTGTCGGAATGAACTATGCACTGCACAATAAAGAGCTGGGGCATACGTTAGTTAATAAAGAGCCGGTTATCTTCATGAAGCCCGACTCGGCTATATTGAAAGACGGAAAGCCTTTCTTTATTCCCGATTTTTCGGATGAGGTTCATTACGAAACTGAGGTGGTGGTACGTATCTGCCGTTTGGGAAAAAACATTGCGCCGCGCTTTGCCAACCGTTATTATGATGCAGTGACTGTAGGCATCGATTTTACGGCACGCGACTTACAACGTAAGTTCCGTGAAGCGGGTAATCCCTGGGAACTTTGCAAAGGGTTCGACAATTCGGCAGCTATCGGAACTTTTGTTCCTTTGGAGCAGGCTGGAGGCGATTTGCAGCAGCTTGATTTCCGTCTGGAAATAGACGGAAAGGAAGTGCAGCACGGCAATACCTCGGATATGCTTTTCAAAGTGGATGAGATTATTGCATACGTCAGCCGCTTTATGACGCTGAAAATAGGCGACCTGTTGTTTACGGGAACTCCCGCAGGCGTAGGCCCGGTACAGATAGGACAGCATTTACAAGGGTACCTCGGAGAAGATAAGTTGCTCGACTTTTATATTCGTTGAGTCAATTTATTACGATATGTTTATCAAACGTTGCTGGCTGCTTTGTTGCTTTATTGCTCTTCTTCTTCCGGTTTCAGCGCAGGAATTCATTACGCTGAACTGGCAGGAATTGTCTTCTGCACAGACGCTTCCCGTAGTGACGCGCGAACTTCCATTAGGGAACGCTTTCCGTTCTTTTACTTATCAGGTAGAAATTGAATTCCCGGAATACCAGAAACTAAGCCGGAGTGAGGTGGCAGCATTAGAAATGCGACTCGACAGTTTGCGTCAGTTACCCAATGAAGACGTTGCTTTCCGGAAGGGCTTACCGGCATCTCCACAGATAAACACCTTCACTAAAATCTCCGCACATCATGGTTTTCTCTCCATAAGTTTTGTCCCTGTAGTTTTTCGTGAAGGAAGCTACCAACGGCTGAACTCGTTCAAGTTATCCGTGAAATCCTATCCAAAGACAGATGGAATAGGAGAGGGTACAGCCACTCGAGGCTCGGGAACAACTTTAACCAGAGCTTCTTTAAAAGATTGCACTACTTCGCTTCTCGCTTCAGGTCGTTGGACAAAGATAGGTGTCAGAAATACCGGAGTCTTTAAAATCACGAATGCCGAATTAAAGAAGATGGGATTCTCAAGACCCGAGAAAGTCCGCGTATTTGGTTATGGTGGGTATTTGTTATCCCAGCGTTTCAATGAACATCCGGCAGCAGATTTGCCCGAAGTCCCCTTGCTGCGTTTGTCAGACGGTGTATTGTTTTATGGTCGTGGCACTGTATCCTGGAAACTGAGCTCCGATAACACTTACTTTGTTCGCGAACGTAATTTCTATTCCGATGAAGGCTATTATTTCCTGACTGACCGGGAGGATATTCCGGAAATGGAAGTCGAAGTCCTTTCTTCTTTGAAAGAACCTTCTGCCAACAGGTTGACAACCTTTAATTCCTATGCTCTGCATGAGAAAGAAGTATATAGTTGGGCAAGTACCGGCAGACAACTATATGAAGATTATGATTATGCGACGGGTAACACCAAGAATTATACGTTGAGTTTGCCGGGTATCGTTCCGGAAGATTCTGTATGGCTGACCACAGTTTTTGCTGCCCGTTCCATTGGAGCATCTACCTATTATTCGGTTGCAGTGAATGGTAAGGTGAGAGGAAATGCTACACTGGCATCCATATCTTCCGACAATCAATATTACACTAGAGCTACTTCTGCCTCCATAAGTACTTCCTGGCTGGGTACAGAGTCGGAGAATACTATAGTGACCGTTATCCATACCCGCCCTTCCGGGACATCGGGGCGCCTGGATTATATTGCTTTGAACTATATCCGCTCGCTTACGCTGAATGCTCCTTACCTTACTTTCCGTTCTTTGGCCTCCATCAATAAAGAGACGACATTTGTACTTTCCGGTGCCACAGCTTCTACTGTTGTGTGGGATGTCACCGATCCCGCAAATATTTGCAGGATGGAAGGCAGCTTTGTAGGCGGCACATATACGTTTACCATTCCCGCAGGAAAATTGCGTGAGTTCGTAGCCATCACTCCGGAAGCTTCTGGCTTTGATACGGTAGAAACGGTAGGGAATATTGCAAATCAAAATCTGCACTCTCTGGGAGCTACGGATATGATTATCATTTCTCCCGACCGGAAAGACCTGATGACACAGGCGGAACGGCTGGCACAAGCACACCGTGAAAAAGATGGCCTATCTGTTCTTGTTCTTGCTGCTCCGCAAATCTACAATGAATTCTCTTCCGGTACACCGGATGGAACGGCTTACCGTCGTTTGATGAAGATGTTGTATGATCGTTTTCCGAATAAGGCTGAAAGTCCTAAATATTTGTTATTCTTCGGAGATTGCAGTTATGATAACCGTATGCTGACTTCCTCCTGGAAGAATTATCGGCCTGAAAACTTTTTGCTATCTTATCAATCGGAAACCTCTCTTGAGGAAACCTCTTCCTATGTAACGGACGATTATTTCGGCTTTCTCGATGATGGAGAAGGTGAAAATCTGTCAGATGCCATGCTGGATATAGGTATCGGACGTTTCCCGGTTCGCACGGCTGCTGAGGCAAAAGCTACTGTTGATAAGACCATCGCTTATATGGGAAATAAGCATGCAGGACCGTGGAAACACACCGTTTGCTATGTGGGCGATGACGGGGATGGCAGACTGCACATGTCCCAATCTGAAATCCTGGCAAGTTATACAGAACGGAATTATCCTTCCTTCCTTGTTGAAAGAATCTATGCCGATGCTTTCCGTCGCGAATCTTCTGCTACCGGAGAAACTTATCCCGATGCAACAAAACGCCTATTGCAATTATTCGACAAAGGCATGCTGGTAGTCAACTATACAGGGCACGGAAGTACTTCCGCCTGGGCAGAGGAGAATCTGCTGAACATGGGAGATATTACCCAAATGACATCCCCACGTCTTCCTCTATGGATAACAGCTACTTGTGACTTTACCCGTTTCGACGATATCCAGACTTCCGCCGGAGAGCAGGCATTCCTGAATGCCAAAGGCGGGGCTATTGCTTTGCTCACCACTTCCCGGGTGGTATATGCTGCGCAGAATTCTACTTTAAACCAGGCTTTCCTTCGTCATATCTTTTCCCGCCCTGAAGGTAAACGCCTGCGATTGGGAGATGTTATGCGGCTTTCAAAGTGCGATGCATCTTTGGCTACTGACAAGAATAAATTGAATTTCTCTCTGATCGGTGATCCTGCCTTGACCTTGGCATATCCTGATTATCAAATACAGGTGGATGAATTTGCCGGAGTGAATGTAGCAGAAGAAACAAACACCTATCCGCAGGTGAAAGCCGGTAGCAAGATTACTGTAAAAGGACGTATCCTGACTCCCGAAGGTGCTTTAGCAGAAGACTTTACCGGCACAGTGCATCCTACTGTACTGGATAGTAAGGAAGAAGTTACCACTCTTGATAATCGTGGTGAGGGTGCTTATACTTATACGGAGCGCAGTAAAACTCTTTTTTCAGGCAGTGATTCGGTTCGTCAGGGACGGTTTGAGTTTACTTTCCCTGTACCGTTGGACATCAATTATTCCGATGAAGAAGGCTTATTGAGTCTTTACGCTCTGGATGCTGTTCATTCGAATGAAGCGGGCGGAGCTTTCGACCGTTTCCTGGTAGGCGGTACGGATGATGATGTTTCTTTGGCAGATACGTTAGGCCCTAAGATAACCATTTATCTGAATACGCCGGACTTCAGTTCCGGTGGACAAACCAATACTACTCCCTTGTTTGTAGCCGAGTTAGAAGATGCGGATGGTATCAATACGGTTGGCAATGGTATCGGGCATGACCTTTCGCTTAGTATAGACGGCAGTGCGGTGTCGACTTACAATCTGAATGATTATTATACTCCGGTAGCGGGAGATTATACCCGGGGTACAGTGCATTTTTCAGTGCCCGAACTTACGGAGGGGAAACATATATTGTCATTCCGTGCTTGGGATTTACTGAATAGTTCTTCTACAAAGACTTTAGAGTTTGAGGTGGTTCGAGGGCTACGTCCCGGTCTCTTTTCAGTAACTTGCACACAGAGTCCTGCCCGTGAAAGTACTACATTTATTCTTTCTCACAATCGCCCCGGTTCCACACTTTCAGTCCGTATGTCCGTGTATGATTTTGCCGGGCGGGAAATGTGGACACATATGGAGAAAGGAATATCTGAAGGACAAACCTACTATGTAGAATGGGATTTGTGTAGTAACGGTGGGCAACGCCTGGCACCGGGTGTTTATCTATATCGTGCTTCTATTGTCTCTGATGGCAGTCGTGAAAGTACGAAATCACAGAAAATCATCATCCTGTCACAATAAACAGGGGGATTCTCTGTTTAATTAGTATTAAAAAGATATTCTTCATCCGCAGATGAAGAATTAAATAATATCGTATGAAGAAATACATCTTACCATTAATCATAGCTTTCTTGTCCGTACACCTTCTTGCTCAGGACAAGAATCAGTTTAACCCTGTTAATACCGGTGTTAACTCTCTGGGGATTGCCCCTGACTCCCGTGGTGGTGGTATGGGAGATGTGGGCGCGGCTACAGATCCGGATGTGAACTCCCAATTCTGGAACCCGGCAAAGTATCCGTTTACTATCAGCCGTGCCGGAGTGGCGGTTTCATATACTCCCTGGTTGCGTAAGCTGGTGAATGATATTGACTTGGCATATCTGGCAGGGTACTATCGCATCGGAGATTATCAGGCAGTCAGCGGTTCTTTGCGCTATTTTTCTTTGGGGGAAGTACCCGTGGGATATACCGGTGACGAGAATTCTCCGGGATATACGATTAAACCTTATGAGATGGCGGTGGATATAGCTTACTCACGTATGCTTTCCGAGCGTTTCTCTGCAGCGGTTGCATTACGGTATATTTACTCCGACTTGGCATACAGGGAAGACGAAGAAGTTTCTGCCGGTTCCGCTTTTGCTGCCGACATTGCCTTCTATTATACAAATTACGTCATACTTGCCCAGCGTGAGTGCATGCTTTCTTTCGGATTGAATGCTTCTAATATCGGTACGAAGATTTCTTATGATAGCGGTAATACCAGTCGGTTCCTGCCTACTAACTTGCGTTTGGGTGCTTCTTTACTGTTCCCGATAGATGATTACAATACAATTGGAGTTAGTTTCGACGCCAATAAATATATGGTTCCCACCCGTCCTATCCGTGGAGAAGACGAGTCACAGGAAGAATATGAAGAACGTCTGGACCGTGATTATAATGATATCTCACCCATTAAGGGTATTTTCAAATCTTTCAGTGATGCTCCCGGTGGTTTCAAGGAAGAACTGCAGGAGATACAATGGTCGTTGGGATTGGAATATACCTATCATGAACAGTTCTCCATTCGTGGTGGTTACCATTGGGAACATGAGAACAAAGGAAACCGCAAGTATTTCTCTTTCGGAGCAGGTTTCAAGATGAGCGTGTTTTCACTGGATGCTGCTTATCTGGTATCTACAGCACAGAGCAATCCACTCGACCAGACACTTCGCTTCACGTTAGGTTTCGACCTTGACGGAATAAAGGACTTGTTCGGACGTCGTAGAAGATAAATCAGCTACTAGCTACAAGTTACGGGCTACAAGTGCCTTTCGGCAGAAGAGGGAGGGAGCTATGTGTAGAGCATTCAGCGATGATCGTTCCAGTAGTTCAGATATATATCTGCTATCCCCAATAGTATATCTGTTATATTCAGTTGGTCTTCCGGTAGTTTTAAGCGTAGCTTTTTGCTATCGTAGATCATTGCGTTTTTTCCTTGCATTTTCGGGGTGGTTTTCACGAACATATCCTTCAGATTAATTGTAATTGTACTGAAGCTCCGGAACATGTCCATTCCTACTATTCCATCTCCGGCAAAATGAAGAGCGTCTTGTTCGGGTGTTGCCACTACGTTGAGACTGTCTGTACAGCCCGTATACTCACCTATCTGGAAGCATGCGCCCGGCAGTTTGTAAATGCATACCCATGCTGTACCACCGAAACCGCCAAGTCCCATCGAGTCCCTTTCCGCTATTCGTTCAATACGGTCTTTATGCTGCTCAAAGTAATCATAATTGAGATGGCTGAGGCAGGAACCGCTGTCGAAGTTCATTTGCAATAGCTCATGGTCGTATACGATTTCCAGGTTCAGGAGGTTCTTTCCCGTAAAACAAATGTTCGGGGCAAAGCCGGGCGTGGGAGTCAGTTCTTTGGGAATAATCATCCGGTTGTTGCGTAAATCCAGTTGTATTTCCTGAAGTTGATTGAGGAAAGGCAGTCCGATGATGACTTCCAGATATTTCATGTAGCGGTCGGCTTTTTCTTCTCCAGTTTTCATATCCAACACGTAGAAAGGTACGTTTCGCATCACGAGCGGACCTGTTTTTATCTCTTCGGCAATGGCGAATTGTCCACTTCCCGTACCTATCCCATTTGCTGTGATTTCTACGTCCAGTATCTTCATGCCACAGGCTTTTGCTACTTCGGGGGTGACAACATTGACACCTGCACCTGTATCCAATATGAAGTTCCGTTCTTTTCCATTCACACTGCCTTCCATAGCTATGGCGGTGGCTCCCGAACCTTTTGGACCTACACTGTCTATGCGAATGGGCAGCGCTAAATCCGTGTCTGGCTTCTCCCATTGGTATAGGGCATATTTGGACAAAGCGCGATATTCTTTTTCTTTTCTCCGGTATCCGGCAAGGAAAGTACTATCCACCTGGCCTTCCAACTGGTCACAGAAATTTTTCAGTGTTTCGGCAGCTTGGTCGTTAGCACCCAGCTTGCTCAGGTTTTCGGATAATAGGTAAATCATGGAAGCAGTATTCTCAAAGCCCATATTACTTTGTTGCTCGTTCAGCAATTTGCCTATAGATTCGTAGGCAGCTTGGGGACGGTTGAAGAAATTATCCAGTAGTGCCTGACCGAATTCTTGCAGGAAAGGGTGTAAAGAGTCTTTGTTGACGGCGAATTCGCGTTGCAGACTGAACCAGTTTTCCTGATTCATATAAGTTCCGGCTCGTTCATCAGCTGTTTGTGCAGATGTGCTGAGGCTCATACAGAGAAATAAAAATAGTAATATTGTCTTCATAACTACAGATTGTTTAGAGTTAGCCAATCTTCTTGATGATTCATTCTTCAAATATACGAAATATATTGTTCTTCTGTCTAAAAAACAATAAATTAGCTCGTGTCAGGAGGGTTATGAACAAAATGTGATAAGGTGGTAGAGTGATAAAGTGATAGCGGGATAACGCTCTGTGATATATAGCGCAGCCATTTTATCACTTTACCACCTTATCACTCCTTTATTCCTTTCTTTCCCGATATGAATTATCTTACTTCACCTTTATATGTACACAGTTGTTTCCTTGCATGGAAGTTCAGTTTACTCCAAATGGTAACTTTAGTAACCCCACACGGTAACTCTATTTACATGCTGAGGTAAAGACCGTTACATGCCGAGGTAAAGGTCGTTACAATAAGGGGTAAAGGTCGTTACAATAAGGGGTAAAGGCCGTTACATACGGCAGTAAATGCTTTTACATCTAATAGTAAATCGTCGGTAAATGCTATTGGTTGATTATCAGTAAACTAACAAAAATTCCGTTAGCAATCTTTCATTCATAATTGATGGGCTTTGATATTTTGTGATGTAGAAGGCTGGATATGCATCCCGTTGATATTTAGTTTTGTTTGTCCATCCTCTTTTGTCAAAGGCAAGTAGTAACATATTTATGTTACGTTTTCGGCTTTTTAGCCGTCCGGTCGCCACATCAGCCCGATTTGACTTGCCTTTGAGTTAAAAGAGTTCCAATAAAATGATTACAGCTTTTGCCCTACACTATCCGGTAAGCATAAAAAAAGCGGTAAGCATTTGCCTATCCGCCGGAGAGGGAGTCGAAGCCCTTACGCACAAACAGGAAACGCCTACCGCATAAACAGTGAGGCGTATAGTCTGTTCTATGTGCGTATAGATAATTTTTCGACTTTTCTCCGGCACAAGAATCAGCTAAACGCTTTTTCTTTTTTAATATGTAAAAACACAGTCATATTTATGACTGCACAAATATATAAAATAATCGAATTGCAGAGCACTGAATCTTCTGTCTTTTTCAGTGAATACTATCCACAGACGATTGAATTCACATAAATTAAATTTGGAGGCAAAGATAAACAGTTATATCTTTGTCTCTCAGATTCAGTCATTGATTCCTGAATAGTTGTATGGAATAGTATGAAATGAAAAAAATGATTTTAGAATCGGTGAAAGACACAGAAGATATCCATAGCCTCTTAACAATGATTCAAGAGGAAAATACATTGGCATTCAATATGTTCTATGAGATGTATTATGACCAGGTATTTCGCTATACTTACTATTTTCTGAAAGATACAGAATCTTGTCGGGAAGTAGTTGCTGATGTTTTCTTTGCTGTATGGCAATCGCGCAAAAGACTAAAGGATATAGAAAATCTGGAAGCTTATTTATTTATATCCGTAAGAAACGAGGTTACCCGTTACAATAAGAAAAATGGCAGGCTAAACCGTGTCTCATTGGATGAATTACCTGTCCAATTGGAAATCACAGAAGAAGAATCTCCTTACGATAAGATCTCTTATAAAGAAATGGAGCAGCTATTGGGAAAGATTATTGGCGAATTGCCGGAAAAATGCCGTTTGATATTTCTTATGGCTCGTCAGGAGCAATTAAAACCCAAAGAAATAGCAGAGAGACTTTGCATTTCGGAAAACACGGTGCGCGTACAAATGAAAATTGCTATAGAAAAGATTATCAAGCAAATAAAACCCTATTATCCGGACTTGACTCTTTCTCTATTATGGTCTTTCTTTTTCTCTTCTATTAGTTAAAGAATTTAAAAATATGGGATGCCTTTTAAATGAAATCCCATCAAGCCTACTCCTCAATTTAGAAACAATTAATTATGAGCGAGGAAAACAACTTTATTGATATTCTACGAAATGAATTAATTCATGACATCAGTGATCGTGAAAAAGCGATGTTAGAAGACTGGAGTCATTCTAATGATGATAATCGTAGTTTCCGCCAGTTGATTCGTGAAATGAAACTTTCTTCTGAAATCGAAAAGAAAGAAGAAGAAATGAAATCCTATATCTTGCAAGAAGTTCATAAACGGATAAACAGGAGCCGATACATCAGGCGTCTTCTAAAGATCAGCACTGTGGCCGCTTCTATTGCAATTCTATTGGGAATGACCGGCTATTTTTCATATAAAGAAGGTTTCAATCAAGTCAACAGTCAACCAATAGAGATGTCTAATCCATTCGGTATGTTATCAACAATCACTTTGCCCGATGGGAGTAAAGTCATTTTGAATGCCGGAACTACAATCACTTATCCCAATGCTTTTGTCTCAAAGAACAGGGAAGTCGAAATAAATGGAGAAGCTTTCTTTGAGGTGGCTCATGATGCCGAGCATCCTTTTATAGTGAAGGCTAATCAGATTAACGTTGAAGTATTGGGTACACAATTCAATGTAAAAGCATACGAAGAAGATGACTGGATTGAGGTTTCTTTATCAGAAGGAAAAGTCGAGGTGCAGAGTAAAGACAAGAAAAGAAGAATCTTCCTGTCTCCTGGCGAACAAGCATATTATGATAAGCACAATCATTCTTTGACTACACGTACAGTGGATATTGCCCATTATACATCGTGGAGAAACGGGATCTATTATTTCAGGGCACTTCCTTTGAAAGAAATAGTCAAACAGCTTGAACGTATTTTCAATGTAAATATTTGCATAACCTCTTCTAATATTGAGGATATTATTCTGACCGGAGACTTCTTACGAGGTGAGAATCTGGAGCAAATATTGCGTGTGATAACTGCAGATAAACGTTTAAAATACAGGATTGAAGAATATATGATCTATATAGATGAAAATAAAAGAACTCGGAAAAGAATTTATTAACCCTAAAAAAAATGCCTATGATGAAATGATATAGTAGTATGGAAAAAGCGAAAAATGCGCTAACATTTTTCGCTTCAGTTAAGACTAGAGTCTGTAATTGTTCATGGATTTACAAACCTAAAATCAATACAAAAATATGGATTTAAATTTAAAAAATAAACACCCTCGTCGTATTTATTATCTATTTCTTGTAATTATATTCTTTTTGGCATCTACGGAAATAGCTTATTCACAGGTAAAGAACCTATCTCTCCACTTAACAAATGTAACGCTAGAAGAAGCCTTGGCACAGATCAAGCAAAAGGGAGAATATTCTTTATGGTATCGCAATGAGGAAATCAACCTGAAGAAAAAAGTATCCCTTGATATTAAGAATGGCAGCATCACCCAAATTTTGGATGCTCTTTTTAAAGGGGAGGATTTGGGATATATAATAGAGGATAAGCACATCGTTATTTTTAAAGCAGATGAAAAGAGTAAGGCCACTCAGCAAACAGGCAAGCGAATTACGGGTATAATTAAGGATAATACCGGAGAGCCGGTCATTGGATGTAATATCATGGAAAAAGGAACATCAAATGGTACAATCACCAGTGTGAATGGAGACTTTTCCCTGAATGTTGCGGAAAATGCAGTTCTACAGATTTCTTATATCGGATATCTTACCCAAGAGATTCCTGTAAAAAATAATCAGAATATAACAGTCACTTTGCAGGAAGATTCACAAATTCTGGATGAAGTAGTTGTTGTGGGTTATGGAGTGGCAAAGAAAAGTGACCTAACCGGATCTATTTCTCAGGTGAAAGCGGAAAGTATGCAAAACTATACTCCATCCAGTGTTGGCGATTTATTGCGCAACAGTATTCCGGGTATGAGTGTGGGATACTCTGTTTCTGCGAAGGGAAATAGTGATATGATGATTCGTGGTGACAATACGTTGACTGCCGGATCGAGCCCTCTGATTATTGTCGATGGAGTGATCTATAATGGTGATATTTCAGACATAAACCCGAATGATATTGAGAAGCTGGATATTATGAAAGATGCAAGTTCCGCTGCGGTTTATGGTTCGAGAGCCACCAATGGAGTAGTCGCTATTACAACCAAGAAAGGAAACTCTCAAAAACCTGTTGTCAACTTTAATGGAAGTATCGGTATAGCTACTACAGCGAACAGGGTAAAGCCGTATGATAAAGATGGATTTATTAAGTGGCGTTCTGATATGTTTAAGTCAGTTTATAGTGCAACTGTACCACAGACTCCTTGGAGCCCTTTTGATGATCCGCGTACGATAGATTCTCAATATTTGGATCAATGGATGGCCTACCATAGTACCACACCGGATAATCTGGTAGATGCCTGGTTGTCGGGACTGCGACTGACCGGATTGGAGATAGAGAATTACAAAGCGGGAAGAAGTATTGATTGGGAAGACTATATTTTTCATAATGGTCCGAGGCAGGATTATAACATAAGTCTTTCCGGGAAAAAAGAAGATTTTTCTTATTACTGGTCATTGGGGTATATGTCGAATGAGTCATTAGTAAAGGGAGATGAATTTTCTACCATACGTTCGAGGGTGAATATAGAGGGGAAACCTGCCCGCTTTTTGAAAGTAGGTCTGAATGCCCAATTTTCTTATCGTGACGAAAGCTCTGTTCCCGCAGATGTGGATCAGTATACCAAACTCACTCCTTACAGTTCCTTTTATGAAAGTGATGAAGAAACATTGAAATTGTATCCTAATGATGATAATCAAGCAAAACATCCTTTATTAAACTCTACATACAGGTCGAGGGAGCAGGAATATTTTACCTTTTTCCCT
Source organism: Bacteroides intestinalis DSM 17393 (assembly GCF_000172175.1). Lineage (NCBI taxonomy): Bacteria > Pseudomonadati > Bacteroidota > Bacteroidia > Bacteroidales > Bacteroidaceae > Bacteroides > Bacteroides intestinalis. The sequence continues at coordinate 61,732 of NZ_ABJL02000001.1, forward strand.
AAAATCTATGCCACTCTGGATTTGCCATTTGGAATTACTTATACGGTGAATTATACCACTCGGTTCGTCTTCTATCATAACAACATACATGATTCTTCTGAACACCCGGAATGGAAGTTGTTCGGAGGACGTGCTTCGCGTGAGAATTCTTTGAGAAGAGAGTGGCAAGTCGATAACATTATAAACTGGAATAAGACTTTTGCGCAAAGACATAAGGTAGATGTCACCTTACTGGCAAATGCAGAAAAATTCCGTAATGATACGGAGAAAATGAGTAACCAGAACTTTACTCCGAACGATATACTCGGGTATCATGATATGGCTATAGGTAATTTGCCGGAACTTTCAAGTAATGATGAGGTCAGAACATCGAATGCTCTGATGGCCAGACTCAACTATGGTTTCATGAACAAGTATTTATTGACTTTATCGGTACGAAAGGATGGATCGTCTTTGTTCGGATATTCCAATCCTTATGCTACCTTCCCGGCCGCTGCTTTGGGATGGGTGATTTCAGAAGAAAAGTTTTTCAAAGTGAAGTTTGTTGATTATCTGAAGTTAAGAGCATCTTGGGGAATAAATGGAAACAGGGACATTACAAATTATGCAGCTCTGTCTAAAATGCTTGCTGAAAAATCATTGAATACCGATTTAAACGGAAATCCGATTACAATCCCTACTCTGGAAATAAATACAATGGGAAACAAAAAGCTTAAATGGGAAAAGACAGAGGCTTATAACCTGGCTTTGGACTTCAGACTATTTAATGGCCGTTTAAATGGAACCGTAGAAACCTATTATATGTCGACTACGGATGTATTGGTAAACAGAGAACTTCCTACCATCACCGGATATAAAAGAGTGTACGCCAATCTGGGAGAAATCAGAAACAAGGGATTCGAACTTTCTCTGAGCAGTACCAATATGAAACAACATAATTTTGAATGGACATCCAATCTGATCTTCTCATTAAACCGGAATAAGATTATTACTATAACCGGTGAAAAGTATGATGTTTTTGATAAAGATGGTAACTTTGTAGGGCAAAAAGAACCGGATGACAAGACCAATAACTGGTTTATCGGTCAGGCAAAAGATGTGATATGGGACTATAAGATTCTGGGAACCTGGAAGATCGGACAAGAAGAAGAGGCTGCCAAATGGAATCAGGCACCTGGTGACTTCAGGTTGGAGGACGTAAATGATGACGGGTTGTTGACAGATGAAGACAAGCAATTTCTGGGATATAAAACCCCACGTTTTTCGTGGACTTTGAGCAATACTTTTACGTTGTTTAATGACTTTGAATTCTCTTTTGTTCTGTATTCTCTCTGGGGGCATAAGGGGAGTTATAATTTGGCAAAACATGCAGATCATATTGAAGATCGCTGTAACTCTAGGGATATTCCTTATTGGACTCCTGAAAATCAGTTGGATGATTTTGCCAGATTGCGCTCTGCACCTGCAAAAGGAGTCGATTATTCAGTATGGTTCGATAAGTCTTATATACGTTTGGAAAATATAGCCTTAGCTTATAAAGTTCCTGCTAAGTTCTTGAAAAAGACTCCTATATCCAATCTTAAACTAACACTGAATGTAAAGAATGCAGCTATGTGGGCAAAAGACTGGAAATTCGGTGACCCCGAAGATGGAATGCGTTCACAGAGAATATTTACTTTTGGATTAAATATGACCCTTTAAGTTCTAAATTAAATTATATAGACATGAAAACCATTATGAAATATAAAACAGCGATATTGTCATTTACTGTCTGCCTGTTTAGCTCATGCGGATCAGATTTCCTTGATCCTAAGCCACTCTCTTTTTATGCTCCTGAAAATGCATTGATTGATGAGGCTGGATTACAAGCGGTATTGGATAAGGCAATGACGACTTTCAGAGGAGAATTCTGTGCTGATCAAGCGCCGTTCTGTACAAATATGAAATATTCGGATATAGCTGTAGACGGTACAACCGATAAGGCGACTCCATGGCAGGATTTGAACAATCAGATGCTTCCTGATGGAAAAAACAACGATTTGGCATATACCAAGATCGGATGGTATTGGGATAATTCTTTTATCAACATTAAAAACTGCAATACGATTATAAACAGAATCGATGAAGCTACATTCAAATCGGAAGAATCGAAGAATGCGCTATTAGGTGGAGCCTATTTTATAAGAGCCTATCGCTACTATATGAAAACCTTGCAGTATGGAGATGTACCTTTGGTTTTGGATGAACTTACTGAACCCAAAGTTGACTATTACACTACCACAAAAGAATCCATCTGGCTGAAGATGATAAAGGATCTGGAGTTTGCCGTACAGCATGTTCCCGAAGCTAATAAAGTGAAAGGTGGACAGGTGACCAAAGCTGCCTGTAAGCATTTGCTTGCTAAGTACTACTTACTCGAAGGGAGATTCGATGATGCTATCCGGATTACATCCGAAGTAATAAACGGTGGAGTTCATAAACTTTGCACTGAACGATTCGGATCAGATAAGAACATTGCCAATAAAGATGTGGTATGGGATATGTTCCGTATTGAAAATAAAAGTCTGCCGGAAAATACTGAAGGTCTATTGTTAACTATCGATAGGTATGGTATGGAAGGAAATACGAATGGTACTAATGTCATGCGTAATGCACTTCCTTATTTCGGACTGACCGGAGTTATTAAAACACCCAATGGAGCGAACGGTTTGTCGGATGCAGCTAGGAATGAAATCGGGCTTGTGGAAAAATACGGCAGAGGAATCAGTCGTATCCGTCCCACTTGGTATGCACAAAAAGGGGTATGGATTATCAACCAGGTGGAAGATTTTTCAGATTACAGGCATCGGACAGATAATGAAAACTGGATGACTATGGAAATGTTGGTCTATAACAATCCTGCGCTGAAGAAAAACGGAAATGAATGGTATGGAAAGAATCTACAATTGTATAATGATCAGGGAAACATTTTATGTAATGATACCATCAGATGCTGGTTTAGCTGGCCAAATTATAAAACCTGGTATCCCGATCCTGATCGCGTACAACCACAGGGAGGTCCGGGCGACTTCTATATTTTCCGTTTGGCTGAGACCTATTTGCTTAGGGCAGAGGCTTATGTATGGAAAGGCGAGTGGCAGAAAGCTGCCGAAGATATAAATACGATACGGAAAAGAGCTAATGCACAATATATGTATTCGGCTGCGGATGTTGAAAAGCAAAAGATAGGTGCTGTATTGGATGAAAGAGCGAGAGAACTGTACTATGAAGAACCGCGTAAAGTGGAATTAACGCGAATGGCTATTATTTATGCCCGGACAGGAATTCCTTGTTACAATGGGAAGACATATACGATGGACAGGCTGACGGAAGATAATTTCTGGTACGACAGGGTAGTAGAAGTCAGTGACTTTTATAATAAAGGTGTACGGACTCCATACGGAAACTATTTTACTTGTTCACCTTTCCATATATTCTGGCCTATTCCTTCGTATGCCATCAATACGAACTCCGGGGGAATAATCAATCAGAATAAAGGGTACCCTGGTACGGAAAAGAACATTCCTCCTTTGGTATACGAGGGTGATTAATAAAGAATAGAAGAATTAAATCAAAAATAATATGTTTTTAAACAACGATCCTATGAGATATATAACTGGAGCTGTGCTACTTTCATTAAGTTCGGGGGTACTTGCCGGAACTAAAGGAAAAGAAGAACCTGCCAAGCGTCCGAATATCTTATTCGTGATAAACGATGACCAAAGTTATGCACATACCAGTTTTGCTGGTAGCCGGTTTGTAAATACACCGGGATTCGACAGAGTGGCTTCTAATGGAATCTACTTCACAAATTGTTATGGCGGCTCTCCGGGGAGTGCACCTTCCAGAAGTAGTTTGGTAACAGGGCGCCATCACTGGCAAAACAAGCAATCCGGGCAGCATGCTTCTTCCTGGATGAAAGAGCATGTTCCGTTTGTCGACCTTCTGGAAGCAAGCGGATATTACACAGGTTTTACAGGAAAAGGTGTAGACCCTTTCCAATATGCACGGAACGATCAGGATACATTATGGAGAAAAGGAAACGCTGCCGGGCATCCATTCAATAAACATAAATATGAAAAAAACATTTCTTCGGATTTGCGTACGGCCAAAGGAATTGGATTGACGAACTATTATGAGAATTTCCGTTCCTTCATGCAGCAACGTAAAGACGGACAGCCTTTTTATTTTTGGTATGGAGCTACCGAGCCTCATCGCGTCTATGAAAAGGGTTCATGGAAGCGCAATGGAAAAAGCCTCGATCAGGTAGATGTCCCCGGTTTTCTTCCCGATTCGGAAGAAGTGAGAGGAGATATGCTGGACTATGCCGTAGAAATAGAATGGGCTGATTCGCATTTGTCTAAAATGCTGGAATATCTGGATTCAATAGGTGAACTCAATAATACAATTGTTATAGTAACGGCAGATAATGGTATGCCTTTTCCCCGGGCAAAAGCCAATTGTTTTGAATATGGGGTACATGTTCCTTTCGCAGTTAGTTATCCGAAAGGTTTTCCGGGAAAACGCCGGGTAGATGATCCGATTAGCTTTGTGGATATTGCCCCTACCATTTTGGAAATAGCGGGAGTGAAACCGGATGGAATGCTTCCTATCTCAGGACGAAGCTTTATGAATATACTTAAATCGAAAAAAGAAGGAATAGTAGATCAGTCGAAAAAGTATGTGTATATGGGCCGTGAGAGGCATTCTTCTTCCCGATGGCAGAATTTAGGATATCCGCAGCGTGCTGTCCGCAACCAGGATTATCTGTTAATCTGGAACCTTAGACCGGAACGTTGGCCTGCCGGAGCTCCTCAGATGCTAAATAAGAAAACGGGCGAACTATGCCCCATGTACGGAATCGGTGAAGATGGTACCTTCCATCCCGATTGGGCATTTACTGATGTGGATGATGCACCTTCTAAGACGTTTCTGATAGAGAATCATAAGGACCCCGTTATTCGTCCTTATTTCGATCTGGCATTTAATAAACGTCCTGAGTTTGAGTTGTATTGTATTGGTAATGACCCGTTCTGCCTCGATAACCTGATAGGCAAGAAGGATTATGCTGAGATTGAAAATGAACTGAAACAAGCTTTATTAGAGGAACTGAAACGATCGGAAGATCCCCGCATAGTAGGACCTGATAAAGAAATATTTGAATCCTACATCCGGTACAGTCCGATAAGGGAATTTCCTAAACCGGACTGGGCAGAATGATAGAATGAAAATATCATAAGTGCATTAGTTACCAGGGAAGGTCGGAAGGCTTTTCCTGGTTCTTTTTTATACTGTTATGATGTAATAAGGCAAACGTTTCCGGTGAATTACTACCGAAAGATATCTGAAACTTTTCTTTTCAGATATTTATTCTGTACTTTTGCTCGTGAAAATCTATTGTTAAACCGAAAAAATCCGTATGAGGCAACTAAAAGTACTTCTGGTAGTCTTTTTAGCATTCCTATCCCTGCATATCTGTGCCAATGAAACAGACTCTTTGCTTCGTGAACTTGATATGTCTATCAGAAACCGTCCTCAGTACACCTTGAAACGTCAGGAACAAATAGATGCCTTGCAACGGAAACTCCGTCTGTCTCATTCTGACCAGGAACGTTATAATCTTTACCGCGAATTATTCGGCAAATACCGCTCTTACCGTATGGACTCGGCTCTGTGGGTAGCCGATCAGCGCGTAGAACTTGCCAAGCGCATGAAGAATCCCCTTTACATTTATTCGGCAGAACTGAATATTGCCGAAGTGATGATAGGAGTAGCCATGTATAAGGAAGGTCTGGAAATACTAGATGGAATCAAGTCCGCTGATCTGGATGATTCCGGGGTTTCCTATTATTATTATCAGTATCATCAAGTTTATACGTTGATGGCGGATTATGCTTTCTCAGATCAGATGAAAGAATATTATCGGGGTTTGGCATACCAATATAAAGATTCTATTATCAGTATGCGCCGTCCCGGTTCGCAGGGGTATCTGCTGATGATGAGTGAAAAATTGCTGTATGAAGAAAAGTATGATGAAGCCATAGAAATATTGAATAGTTGCTACAAGACCCACAAAGAGAAAGGATACAGTGTTGCCATTCCTTCTATCGGCCTTGCCAATGCTTATGCCTTTATGGGGAATACCGAATTGCAGAAGAAATATCTGGCTATTTCGGCTATTGCAGATATTCAGGCGGCAACGAAGGAGTACATATCCTTGTGGAAGTTAGCCAACCTTCTATTTCAGGAAGGAGACATAAAACGTGCTTATACTTATATAGAATGCTCTATGCAAGATGCCACTTTCTGCAATGCACGCTATCGTACACAGGAGATTTCAGAATTGCTTCCCGTTATCAGCTGGACGTACGAAAACAAGTTGAGGGAGGAGAAAACACAGATGGTTGCTCTGGTCATCCTGACATCTGTCCTGCTGATTATATTGCTGGTTGCTCTGATGTTCATTTTCTATCAGATGAAGCGGTTGAATGTAGCCCGAAAAGCGGTGAACACTATGAACGAGGAACTTAAACATATCAATTCCGATCTGCATACACTGAATGATAAGTTGCAGGAATCCAATCATGTGAAGGAAGAATATATCGGCTATGTATTCAATATGTGTTCCCTCTATATCAACAAACAGGAAGAGCAACGGAAAATGCTTGCCCGTAAAATCAAGACCGGGCAATTGGATGATTTGTATAAGACTGTCAACTCCTCCTCTTTTGTTGCCAATGAGTTGAAAGAATTCTTCTACATGTTCGATAGTGTGTTCCTGAAACTCTATCCTAAGTTCATAGAGCAGTTTAATACTTTGCTTCAAGAAGATGAACGTATCTGTCCGAAGGAGGGTGAACTGCTGACACCTGAGTTGCGCGTCTTCGCTCTGATCAGACTGGGTATTACAGATAGTGGGAAGATTGCGAACTTCCTTCATTATTCTGCCCAGACGGTGTATAACTATCGTCTGAAAGTACGGAACAAATCTTTGCTTTCCAAGGATGAATTTATGGAATCCGTGCAGCAAATAGGTTGATAAAACCTCTTTCTTTTTTCCTCAAACGTCTACTTAAATCTACTTTCCTGACTCATTTGAAAAAGTGTTTTTGTGTTGTATTTCAGTTGCTTATCGTTTAAAAGCCTCTGCTAATATCTACTTTATGTATCTACTCAACTCTCTTACCCGGAAAGTTATGCTCTACCTTTGCCGTAGAAATTAAAGTTAACAATAGATTTTCTTTAGGTATTGGTTTTTATTTAGGTAAACAGATTACACGGGGATTATAGAATTATTTTTTTATTAACTATAATAATAACCTTATGAAAAACATTTTTAGACTTGTCAAGGGACTTCTCCCTTTGTTGGGATTACTACTATCCCTGTCGCTTTCAGCACAAGACATCGTGGTGAAAGGGCATGTGAAGGACGCTACCGGTGAATCGGTTATCGGAGCTAACATTCTTATTAAAGGTACTTCTATAGGTACTATCTCCGATGTGGACGGCAATTTTACACTGAAGGCGGCTACCGGAAATGTACTTACCGTTACCTGTATCGGCTATAAAGGACAGGAAATCACCGTGACAAACAAACCTCTCATTGTAGTTACCATGCAGGAAGACAGCGAATTGCTGGACGAAGTAGTAGTCATCGGCTACGGCCAGGTGAAGAAAGGCGACGTGACCGGATCTTTGCTGACCGTGAAACCGGATGAACTGAACAAAGGTAAGCAATTGACTGCTGAAGATGCTCTGGTGGGTAAAGTTGCCGGTGTGAATATCGTGCCGGGCAATGGTGCACCGGGGAGCGGCGGTACTATCCGTATCCGTATGGGAGCCTCTTTGTCGGCAGATAATGATCCGTTGATTGTTATCGATGGAGTACCCGTAAGCAATACTTCTATCAGTGCCATCAATCCGAATGACATTGCTTCCTTTACAGTATTGAAGGATGCTTCTGCCACAGCTATCTACGGTTCGCGTGCCTCCAACGGTGTCATCATCATCACTACCAAGAAGGGAAGTGCCGACGGTACCTCTCGTCCCTCCTTCAACTACAACGGAAACATGACAGTGAGCAATGTATATCAGTATATAGATGTACTTTCTACCGAAGAATACCGTCAGGCTTTTGCCGAGCATGCCAATGCTCCGGAGACTTTCAAGCTGGGCAATGCAGATGTAGACTGGCAGAAAGAAATCTACCGCGTGGCACTGGGTACGGATCATAACTTGTCCATGACCGGAGCTTTGAAGAATATGCCTTACCGTGTATCCGTAGGATACACTAACCAGAATGGTACATTGAAGAATAATAACTACGAGCGTATCAACGCTAGTGTAGGTCTGTCTCCGAAGTTCTTCAATAAACATCTTTCTGTAGATATTAATGTCAAGGGAAGTATTGAGAATAATCAACCGGTTTCAACAGGCGTGATTGGCAGCGCTATCTCTTTTGATCCTACCCGTCCCGTTTACGAAGACTATGAAGGTAATGTAGGTTTGGGATATTATACATGGATGAATGGTGGTAAACCCATTACGCTGGCCGCTGCAAATCCGGTTGCCGATCTGGAACTGGCTGACAAACTCGAAAAGACAAAACGTTCTATCGGTAACATTGCCCTCGACTACAAGGTGCACGGATTAGAAGACCTGCGCTTCAATCTGAATATGGGCTATGACATCCAGAAGAATGACAATCGTGAAAATGTGCCCGATCTTGCTCCCTCCATGTACACTGGTAATCAGAATGACGGTACAGGTAAGCGCTATAAATATCATCAGACCAAGCGCAACACCTTGCTCGATTTCTATGCCAATTACGACAAGGAACTGAAGGATCATCACATCAATGTTATGGGTGGTTACGGCTGGCAACGTTTCTGGTATAAAAATAATAGTATAACTACCGATACCGAAGGCAAAGAACTGGCTACTCCCCAGCATGCCGAAGCCGAACTTTACCTGCTTTCTTTCTATGGACGTGTAAACTACTCCTGGAAGCAACGCTATATGCTGACGGCTACTCTGCGTGCCGATGCTTCTTCACGTTTCTCTCCTGATAACCGTTGGGGTTATTTCCCTTCAGTTGCGGCAGCCTGGCGTGTGAACGAAGAGGCTTTCCTCTCGAACTTCAAAGCCCTGTCCGATTTGAAACTCCGTTTGAGCTACGGCCAGACCGGTCAGCAATCCATCGGTTCTTACTATCAGCACCTGCCGACTTATACGGCATCTTATGACGAATCCCGCTATTACTTCGGCGATCAATGGTATACTACTTACCGTCCCAATGGCTACGATGCCAATATCAAGTGGGAGACTACCGAAACTTATAATATCGGTATCGACTACGGTTTCCTGAACAACCGTATCTCCGGTACGATTGATTACTACTGGCGTACTACCAAAGACCTGCTGAATAAGATATTCGTTCCTGCCGGAAGTAACTTTACCAATATGATTGAAACCAATATCGGTAATATGAAGAGTAAAGGTCTGGAAATCGGTATCAACGTGATTCCCGTGAAGAACAAGGATTGGGAATGGACTGTCAGAGGTAATTTTACCTGGAATACTTCTGAAATTACGAAGCTGAACACCATAGACCGTGAAGACAACTATGTGAAGACAGGTAATGCCGGCGGTACGGGTAAATATCTGCAAGTCCACATGGTAGGCGAAACTCCGAATACTTTCTACCTGTTGCAACAGGCTTATGATGATAATGGTAAGCCGCTGGATGGCAAGTATATCGCAAAAGATGGTTCTACCACCAGCAGCGAAGAAGATGCCAACAAGTACGTGACCGGCAAAAGTTCCAAAGCTCCTTACTACTGCGGTCTTTCTACCCGTCTGACATACAAGAACTGGGATTTGGGTATCAACGGACATGGAAGCTTCGGTGCTTATGTTTATAACTATGTGAAAGCCTCCGATTCTTTGGACGGACTTTATGGCGGAACCGGCGTTTCCAGCAATATTCTGCGTTCTACTCTTGAAACCGGATTTACGCAGGATCGCATCTATACCGATTACTTCCTAGAGAAAGGTGACTTCTTCCGTATCGACAACATCACGTTAGGACATACCTTCGATAAGTTGTGGAACGAAAAGACCTCTCTTCGTCTCTCTTTCACAGTGCAGAATGTATGTACACTGACAGGCTATAGCGGTCTTGACCCGGAAATTTATAGCGGTATCGACAAGAACATCTATCAGCGCCCGCGTATGTTCATGCTGGGAGTAAATCTTAATTTTTAATTCATGAAAAATCAGAAAACAATGAAAACGAAATATTTCAAGTTAGCAAGTATATGTTTGGTATCTTTCTTCCTTCTTTCTTCTTGTCTGGGAGATTTGGATACATTGCCTTTGGACGACAATGAGTTGGTGGGCGAGAAGGTTTATTCTACGCCTGAGGGATACATCGGAGTATTGGCAAAGTGTTATGCCAGTCTTATCCAGACCGGACAAAAGGGTGGTGATGGCGGAAACGGTGACGTGCCGGGTATTGATGAAGGTTATAGTGGTTATACACGTGCTCTGTTCTATTTGCAAGAGGCTTGTACGGATGAGATCGTTTTCCATTCCGGTGGCAGTCATGGAAGTTTGTCACTGTTGTATATGAACTGGGACCCTTCGACAAAGATTATTTGCTATTCATATTATCGTCTGTATATGGCCATTAACTACTGTAATGAGTTCTTGCGCGAAAGTGCGGAAGGGAAGCTGAAAGCCCGTGGTGTATATGATGCTTTGCAGGCTGAAATGCCTTATTACCGTGCCGAAGCACGCTTCATCCGTGCTTATTGCTACAGCATGATTTGCGACTTGTACGGTTCGGGTCCCTTCATTGATGAAACGATGGATGTAGGTACGATTCCCCATCAGAAGACCCGCCAGGAAATCTACGACTATGTGGTTTCCGAAACGGAAGAACTGACAACCTTGCTGAAAGAACCGAAGCGGAATGAGTATGGCCGTGTGGATCGTGTGTCGGCTTGGTTTCTTCTGGCACGTGTCTATCTGAATGCCGAAACATGGGTAGGCAAGAATGAATATACCAATGCTTATAAATATGCCAGGAAAGTGATTACGGAAGGTAATTATCCGTTGGCTTCCGATTATCGTCACATCTTCCTGGCAGATAACAATACTTGCTCCGAAATCATCTGGCCTTTGGTACAAGATGCTGACTATGCACAGAGCAGTGCCGGAACCAACTTCCTGATTAAAGCATTGATGAATGGTCCGATGGATAGCTATGTAAAAACCGGAGTAGGTAGCCGTGGTTGGGGTAATGCCCGTGTGAAGGTGGCGCTTGTAGATAAGTTTGATGAGGCTGACCAAACCTTCTATGAAAATGATCCCTGGGGAGATAATAAGAAGGATAAGCGTGCACAGTTCTTTACCATCGGCCATACAAAGGAAACCTGGGTAGAAGGTAAGGCTTTCCAGAAGACGTTTGAGAATGGTTATGCGTGCATCAAATGGAGAAATGTAACCAGGGACCGTAAGGAATTGGTAGATGGCGGTACTAAGTATTCGTCTGTAGACCTCCCGATGTTCCGTACGGCAGATGCTTACCTGATGGCTGCTGAGGCTATTCTTCGCGGGGCCGCGGAAGGCACACGTGCTGAGGCATTGGGTTATGTGAATGAAATCAGAGACCGTGCTTATATGTCCGGCAGCTATGGTGGTGGGGTATCCGGTCGTATTACCGACGGTCAGTTGAATCTGGATTTCATTCTGGATGAAAGAGCCCGTGAGATGAATATGGAGTTGGTGCGTCGCACAGACCTGATCCGCTTCGGCAAATTCACAAAAGGATATAACTGGGATTGGAAAGGTAGCAGTGACGGTGAAGTTGGTACGTATGTGGGTAAAGATGTGAACGATAAGTACAAATTGTATCCCATTCCGCAGGATGAGTTTACCACGAACCCGTATCTGACACAGAATCCGGATTATCAGAAATAAAGAAAACAATTAAATAACAACTTGTTTATGAGAATGAAACGAACTCTTTTTTCAATCGTCCTGTTAGCTGCTTTTGCTGTGCAAGGCTTATATGCACAAGCTACACGCGAAGAAATCTTCAATGATATTGCAACGACAGGTGGTGTATATTACGCTTACCCAGGTCCTTCGGGCGTCCAGACCAAGGCGCCGAAAGGTTATGAACCGTTCTATATCAGCCATTATGGCCGTCATGGTTCCCGCTGGCTGATTGCGGATGAAGACTACGTCCGTGTAATGGAAGTCTTTGAGAAAGCCCACGCAGCCGGAGCATTAACCGATTTGGGCGAAGACGTCCGTAAGCGTCTGGACATTGTCTGGGCAGATGCCAAAGGACACGGCGGCGACCTCAGTCCGGTAGGAGTGAAGCAGCAACGAGGCATTGCCGAACGTATGTATCAGGCATTCCCCGAAGTATTTAAAGGTGAACCGCAAATGTCTGCCCGCTCTACCGTAGTTATCCGTTGCGTACTCAGCATGGATGCATTCTGCGAACGGCTGAAGGAATTCAACCCGAAGATGCAGATTGAGCGTGAATCCAGCAATAAGTATATGGATTACCTGAATTTCCATACACAGGAAGCTATGAAGTTTACTTCACGCAAAGGTCCCTGGTATGAGGAATTTCGTAAGTTCGAAGAAGAACATGTCCGTCCGGAACGTCTGATGAATACACTGTTCAATAGCAAAGAGTATATTCGTAAGAATGTAAATCCTGAAGAACTGATGCGCGGTCTGTATTGGGTTGCTTCTGATATGCAGAACGTGGAACCGGAGGTCTGTTTTTATGATATCTTTGAGAAGCAGGAATTGTTTGATATCTGGCAGATACATAATTATAAGAACTATGTATGCGACGGCCCTTCACCCATGACGAACGGACTGATGCTGGCAAACGCCAAATCTCTGGTCGAGAATATCATGGACTCGGCAGACGCGGCGATTGCCTCCGGTACAAACTCGGCTACTTTCCGCTTCGGACACGACGGTAATGTGATTCCTCTAGTGGGCTTGCTGAGACTAGAGAACTGCTATAATGAAGAGTCCGATCCGGCCAAATTCTATCAGGCATGGTGTAACTTCAAAATGGTGCCTATGGCTGCCAATGTGCAGATTGTTTTCTTCCGTAAGAAAGGCAGTGCAGACGATATTATCGTGAAGTTCATGCTGAACGAGAAAGAAGTGAGTATTCCGGTGAAGACCGACATCGCTCCTTTCTATCACTGGAAGGACGTCAGGGCATTCTACAAAGACCTGCTGTCCCAACTGCCGGATAGACCGTAAATCATAAGGAATACGGAATAAAACGCAAATTACACAGGTTACGCAACTTCTTTCAGGCCTCCTATCGGTTGCCTTATATAAGACGAAAAATTGCGTAATTTGTGTAATTTGCGTTCTGTCTTTATCCCCCACTTGCTTTTTTTCCGTACTTTCGTGCATTCATCCAATAAATTAAAGAAGAACGATATGAAAATACGTGTAGGCTTTGGCTTCGATGTACACCGGTTGGTGGCAGGGCGCGAACTTTGGTTAGGCGGTATCCGTCTGGAACATGAGAAAGGATTACTTGGACATTCGGATGCCGATGTGCTGATCCATACCATTTGTGATGCCTTGCTGGGAGCCGCCAATATGCGTGATATCGGTTATCATTTTCCCGATACCGCGGGAGAGTTCAAGGACATAGACAGCAAAATATTACTGAAGAAAACCGTAGAACTGATTGCAACCAAAGGCTATTCCGTGGGCAACATTGATGCAACCATATGTGCGGAACGCCCCAAACTGAAATCCCATATTCCCGCCATGCAGCAGACGCTTGCCAAAGTAATGGGAATAGATGAAGACGACATCTCCATCAAAGCTACTACTACGGAAAAGCTTGGCTTTACCGGTCGCGAAGAAGGTATCTCTGCTTATGCAACAGTCCTGATTACTAAAGAATAATTGATTCTGACCTAATAACTACCTAAAACTAATCACTAACATGAAGAGAATCTCTTTAACCCTTTGTCTGGCTTTTCTGACAGTTCTGTTCTGCCAGGCACAGGTTGCCTCCTTAAAGTTTAACAAGAACGGAGAGTTTAAAATCGTCCAGTTTACCGACATCCACTTCAAGTATGGTAATCCTGCTTCGGATATTGCTTTGAAGCGTATCAATGAAGTGCTTGATGCCGAACGTCCCGACTTGGTTGTTTTCACAGGAGATGTGGTTTATGCCGCACCTGCGGATACGGCTATGCGAACCGTGCTTGCCTGTGCTTCTTCCCGCAAGCTGCCTTTTGCTGTTACTTTCGGTAACCATGATAATGAACAAGGTAAAACCCATGCCGAGCTCTATGATATCATCCGGTCCATGCCTTACAACATTCAGCCCGATCGCGGAACAGTCGAATCTCCCGATTACGTTCTTGTAGTAAAGTCTTCGGATGGTAAGAAAGATGCCTCTGTGCTCTATTGCCTCGACTCTCATTCGTATTCCAAGCTGCCCGATGTGAAAGGGTACGATTGGCTCACGTTCGATCAGGTAAACTGGTATCGTCAACAAAGTGCAGCTTTTACCGCTAAGAATGATGGGAAACCTTTGCCTGCTTTGGCATTTTTCCACATCCCCTTGCCCGAATATAATGAAGCGGCTTCCGATGAGAATGCTATTCTCTATGGTACGCGTATGGAAAAAGCTTGTGCACCTGCTATTAATACCGGTATGTTTGCTGCTATGAAAGAGGCGGGCGACGTAATGGGTACTTTTGTCGGTCATGACCATGATAATGATTATTCAGTCATGTGGAAAGGTATCGTACTGGCCTATGGACGCTTCACTGGCGGTAATACGGAGTATAATCACCTTTCAAACGGTGCCCGTGTGATTGTATTGAAGGAGGGAGAACGCACCTTTACTTCCTGGATACACCTGAAAGGCGGCGAGTTGATAGATAAGACCGTTTATCCTGACAGTTACATGAAAGACGACTGGCGTAAACGTCCGTTGGTTACGGAATAACCCTTCTGATAAGAACTCCTTACATGTCATGCAAAAGATGCCACCTTTCGTTTTGAATAAATGATAATTTCATTAGTTTTGCTGCAAGAAAAAGAAATTTATATGGATAAGATAAAAACAGGATTGGTCGCTTTCGGAATGTCGGGGCAGGTGTTTCATGCTCCTTTTATTTCCACCAATCCCCATTTTGAGTTGACTGCGATTACGGAACGCAGCAAGGAATTGTCGAAGGTGAAATATCCACAATCCCGTATTGTGCGTAGTTTTGAAGAATTAATAGGGATGGAGGAGCTGGAACTGGTTGTTGTAAATACTCCGGATAGTTCCCATTATGAATATGCCCGTCGTGCTCTCGAAGGCGGAAAGCATGTTATTGTGGAAAAGCCTTTCACTACTACCGTAGAAGAAGGGGAAGAACTTGTGGCTCTTGCTGCGGAAAAAGGGTTAACCCTGAGCGTTTACCAGAATCGCCGTTGGGATTGCGACTTCCTGACCGTGAAAGAAATATTGGACAAAGGTCTGTTAGGTCGTTTGGTAGAATTTGAATCCACCTTTCCCCGTTACCGGAATTTCATCAAACCCAATACCTGGAAAGAAACCGGGGAGAGTGGCGGAGGCCTGACTTATAATCTGGGTGCCCACGTCATAGATCAGGCTGTGCAGTTGTTCGGTATGCCCGAAGCTGTATTTGCCGATATTGCAACTTTGCGTACCGGTGGTAAAGTGGATGATTACTTCATTATCCACTTACTGAAACCTGCCCATGCGCCGGAAGTGAAGATTACACTGAAAGCCAGTTATCTGATGTGTGAGAATGAACCTCGCTTTGTACTTCATGGCACGGAAGGTTCGTATGTGAAGTACGGTCTTGATCCTCAGGAAGCAGATCTAACTAAAGGCATACTGCCGGATACTCCGCATTGGGGAGAGGAAGATAAATCCCAGTGGGGAATACTTCATACGGAAAAGAATGGGGATGTGGTGCGTGAATCCTATCCAACCCTTCCCGGTAACTATGCTGCTTTCTATGAGAATATTTATCAGCATGTCCGTAAAGGAGAGGTCTTGCAAAGTGATGCTCGCGGAGTTCTTGGTGTTATCCGGCTGATTGAAGCGGCTTGGGAAAGTAGTCGGACAGGAAGTGTTATCAGATTATAACCTGACTTATGGATAAAAAAGCGATTGTTCTTTCCGTTGCCGGTTCCGACAGTTCCGGTGGTGCAGGCATACAGGCGGATATAAAGACTATCTCCGCATTGGGCGGATATGCTGCTACGGCAATCACTGCAATCACTGTGCAGAATACATTAGGTGTGCAAGCTGTGCATCCTGTGCCGGCAGAACTGGTAGGTAAGCAGATGCAGGCCGTGATGGAAGATTTACGGCCGGATGCCATTAAGATAGGTATGACCGGAAATGTGGAGATTATTAGTGAAATAGCACGGTTGTTACATCAATATTCACCCCAGCAGGTGGTTCTCGATCCGGTAATGGTTTCTACCAGTGGGCACAATCTGATGACGGATGAGGCAGTGGAAGCTATTTGCACGCTATTGCTTCCGGAAGTGTCTCTTGTTACTCCTAATTTACACGAAACAGAAGTTCTGCTACAGCAACCTGTTCATACGGTTGATGAAATGGAGGGTGCTGCATGCCGCTTGTTTGAAAAGTATCACTGTGCCTTTCTTATTAAAGGAGGTCATTTGAAGGGTAATGAAATGTGTGATGTGCTTTATGATGGAAATCAACTGAATATCTTTGGTAGCAATCGCATCCGTTCCGGCAATCTGCATGGTACAGGGTGTACACTTTCATCTGCAATTGCTACATTCCTGGCACAAGGAGCATCTTTGTATGAAGCTGTGGAGCAAGCCAAGGAATACATTTCTTGTGCTATCGAAGCCGGAAAAGATTTGCATATAGGGCAGGGGAATGGTCCTTTATGGCATTTCCCGTCTTTGATAAGTCCTGTAAATAACAAATAAAGACATGAAACTCATTATCATTACATCTCCGGACTTTCTTCCGGGTGAGGCGCGTATCCTCACTGAACTTTTTAAGGCAGGACTGGATTTATTGCATTTACGTAAGCCGGAGGCTGAAATCTATGAAGTGGAAAGTCTTCTACAGGAAATCCCGATGGAATATAGAAGCCGGATTGTTATTCATGACTTCTTCCTTCTGAAAGAGAAGTATTCTTTAGGAGGGATTCACCTGAATTCCCGTCATCCGGAAGCACCTGAAAATTACCATGGACTATTAAGTCGTGCCTGTCATAGCTTGGAAGAGGTGGAAACCACAACACCTCGGTTTGATTATGTACTCATGAGCCCCGTTTACGACAGTATTTCCAAACAAGGATATCGTTCGGGCTATTCAACAGAGGCACTGAGACAAGCGCAAGAAAAAGGCATTATCAATGAAAAAGTGATTGCTCTGGGTGGGATCAGTGAAGCAAACCTTGCAGAAATCAAATCTTTAGGTTTCGGTGGTGCTACTTTATTGGGCGATATTTGGAATCGTTATCATGCATGGGAAGACACCGAACAACTGCTTACCCATTTCAGAAAACTGAAACATTGTGCAGAATAATCTTTTTCTTTCCATGAAAAGGGTAGCCGGTTTCTTATTTGAAGTATAATTTAATGAGGCAAGGGTTATCATCCTCCTGCCGGGACATCAATTTCTGATATTCTTCCGGAGCCAATACGGATTGATACGCTTCGAATTCTTCATTGAAAGAAAACTGCATGATATATCCATCTTCAAAAGCTTCCGGCCTGATCAGTATACCCTCTTGGGTGTCCTTGAATAAGAAACTCTTTCCATCGCTCTTCCGGTAAAAAAGATTTTTTAAAGTCAGATTCGGAAACCAACCGTATGATAATCCGGCATAAAAGAACTTTTCATTCTGATATTGTGATCTTAGTAAATAAGGTATCGCATTCTCTTTCAGATATTGGGTTAGAAGCCGTCCTTCTTCTGCCTGATTGTCATCGGTAAAAGTAAATTTATAGCTGGAGATATCGATGTTGTCTTCGCCAAAATTCCATTTATAAGCTAATAGCAGGCTATCTTCCGTAATTTCATAGACCTCATTATCGTGAAAAGCAGGAGCAAAGTAGCTTTTCTTATGATAAGTATAGAAATTACCCGGTGCTACGGAATTCAGAATGCGTGGTCCTTTCCATAAATTGTTCACTTCTTCTCCGGTATCTGCTTTCACAATGGTGATACACGGTTCGTCGCTGCCATTGGGAATTGTCCATGTTATGATTTTGTCTCCCATCGCTACCATAGACTGGTAATTACTTTTATCCGGTAATCGTATCTGCTTAATGAATTGCCCTTCCAGATCATAAACATATAAACTACCGAAAGGTGAAAGCAACTTTACCTGTTTCCGGCTTTCATCCACAATCATGTCATAAACTTCCCGATACTCTCCGGGACCTTGTCCTTTTTTGCCGATAGTGTGCAGGAAGTGTCCTTCGTCATCGAATACAAATACCTGGAAACTTTTCCAGTCGAGGATATAGTTTCTGTTGTTACCGGTAGTGACTTTTACAGGGGCTCTCAGCAGACAACTATCTGTAGTTTCCAGGGGAATTACCTGAATACTGTCAAAAATTTCATGTATGGATAGTGTCGAGGGCTGCAGATCTGCCTGTAAAATATTATTTTGAGTATTACTACCCGTATTATTATTCCTGCATGAGGCTAGTAATATACTTACTGCTAAAAAGAAGAAATATTTCATGATGTGTCAGTAATAAATTTGCTAAATATTTATCAAAGTGTTCGTAGGAAACAAAATTATATAATTTTGTTGTTCATTGATAATTTCTGCCGGAGAAAATAACACCTGATAAGAAAAATAGATTTAGCAAGGTCACAAAAGGATAAAACAATATACGGGCGAAAGATTTTCGTCTCTATCAATTGTATGTGACATCGTAGAAACGGATAATCGCTCGCCCGGTATATATGGAAAAATAGTCTATGAAAGATTTATTTCTTCAACTTTGCAATAATCTCTTCAGCAACCTTTTTACCTGACATCAACATGCCACCGAAGATAGGGCCCATGCGTGGAGTTCCCGAAACGGCAGAAGCTGCCATACCGCAAACGTACAGTCCCGGATAAATTTCTTTTGTACCGTTTACTACTTCTTCTTCTCCTGCAATTACGTCCAGTGAACGTTCACCAATCACACCACCTGTTTCGGTAGCCAGGCGGCTGCCATTTTTGCGTGCCACGGTAGCGGCGATTTCGCTGTCGTGTCCTGTTCCGTCCACTACTATTTTGGCAAGGATGTTCAGTGGGTCTACGTGCATGCCTTCGCGCAATACGGGAGTCCAGTTTACGACTACTCCATTTACTGTGTTATTTTTGAAAATGACATCTTCTACAGAATAGCAGTTGAATACGGTGGCTCCTGCATGTACGGCATGGTAAAGCAATGCGGAGGTACTTTCCACAGAGTCCATTACATAGAGCCCGTCTTCATACTTCTCGTGATTGATATTGAATTCTTTTATAATATCAATAGCTTCTTCCTGAATTACAATCTGGTTGAACATCATAGCGCCACCCCACATGCCACCGCCGGGGGCAAGTTTACGGTCAAACTGTGCTACTTTCAATCCGGCCTTTGCCAGATAGTAAGCAGCTACGATACCCGACGGACCACCACCTACAATGGCAACATCCAGATCAAGGTTTCTTTCTAATTTCTCAAAATAGGTACTAATGATACCTTTGGATACTTTTGTTTCAATCATGTTCTTATAAGTTTAAAAGTTATTTCTATTTGTTTGATAAATGGTACGCAGAACTATCTCCATTCTCTTCCTCTCGGGAGGAGGAGTACCCTCTTTCTCACCTACCACCCCGCCCTTTGGGCACCTCTCCTCCCGGGAGGAGGGGAATGGAGACACTCCGAATATCAATAGTTATGCGGATAAATTATCATTTATCCGCTTCTGCGTCATAATCACAATCCCTCAGCCCTTGGCTGATTCGCATGGCGCAGAAGTTAGGTCCGCACATCGTACAGTACTTCCCGTTCAGATGGTTTGCTTCCTTGTAATATTGCAAGGCACGTTCCGGATCCAAACTCAGATTAAACTGGTCTTTCCAGCGGAACTCGTAGCGGGCTTTACTCAAGGCATCGTCCCGGATCTCCGCACCCGGATGGCCTTTGGCAAGATCCGCAGCATGTGCAGCTATTTTATAAGTGACCACTCCTATACGGACATCTTCTTTTTGAGGCAGAGCGAGATGTTCTTTCGGGGTTACATAGCAAAGCATTGCTGTTCCGTACCAACCGATTTGTGCTGCGCCGATGGCACTTGTGATATGGTCGTATCCCGGCGCAATATCCGTTACCAGCGGGCCGAGGGTATAAAATGGTGCTCCGTGGCATTTTTCTATCTGCCGGTCCATATTCTCTCTGATCTTATGCATCGGCACATGACCGGGACCTTCGATAAATGCCTGTACATTCTTTGCCCAGGCACGTTCTACGAGTTCACCCATTGTGTCCAACTCCGCAAACTGAGCCCGGTCATTGGCATCACGAATCGCTCCGGGACGTAAACCGTCTCCTAAAGAGAGTGCCACATCATATTGTGCACATATGTCACATATATCATCAAAATGCTCATACAGGAAACTTTCCTTTTGATGTACTTTGCACCATTGTGAAATGATACTGCCACCACGACTCACCATTCCGCAAAGGCGTTCGTTAGCATAATGGATATTCTTCAGGCGTATGCCGCAATGAATTGTAAAATAATCCACTCCTTGTTCACACTGCTCGATCAGTGTATCCCGGAATAACTCCCAAGTAAGGTTTCCCGCTTTTCCGCGTACTTTTTCCATAGCCTGATACATAGGGACTGTACCTACCGGAACGGGACAATTACGGATGATCCATTCGCGGGTTTCGTGGATGTTTTCTCCTGTAGATAAATCCATCAATGTATCTCCGCCCCATTTGCAACTCCAAACGGCTTTTTCCACCTCTTCTTCAATGGTAGAGGAAGTAGCCGAATTTCCAATATTGGTATTGATCTTTACAAGAAACTTTGAACCGATGATCATAGGTTCTGCCTCAGGATGGTTGATATTAGCAGGCAATGCTGCACGTCCTGCTGCAATCTCTTCCCTTACAAACTCAGGTGTGATGTAAGTATCTATACCCAGTTCTTTGCAGTTCATGTTTTCACGGATGGCTACATATTCCATTTCCGGGGTAACAATACCCTGTTTAGCATAATACATTTGGGTAATCTTTTTTCCTTCCTTTGCACGATAGGGCAAGGTGATATGGTCGAAACGTAAGGGATCGAGACTTTTGTCCGCCAGGCGCATCTTTCCATATTCGGAACTGATTTCCGGTAGTCGTTCAACTTCCCGTTCCTGTATCCACGGTTCGCGGAGGCGTGGCAGACCTTTCTTTAAGTCTACTTTCAGGTTTGGATCACTGTATGCACCACTTGTGTCATAGATGTAGACGGGGGTATTCTCCGTCATGACTTTCTTCCCGTTTTCCACTACTACGGTAGGGGTGAGGTTCACTTTTCGCATCCCCACCTTCAGGTAAGGATAGAGTTGCCCCTGCATATAGACTTTCTCGGATTCGGGATAAGTAATTTTTGTTTTATCTTCCATGGTTCACTAATTGATTGCTATTGGGTCAGTCGTATAATTGTCTCCATTTCAAGTACAGGATTCTCAGCTTTCAGAATACCGCCGCTCAGTGCTATCCCGCTCAGTCCTAATGCTTTCAGGGATGGAATGTCTTCGCGTGTGATTCCACCGATAGCAACAATAGGGATGGTTAGACCTTCCTCCTGCATTTGTACGAGTATGGAGCGGTAGCCGTCCAGTCCCAAGATAGGTGATAACTTTTGCTTGGTAGTTGTGAAACGGAAAGGGCCGCAACCTATGTAGTCGGCACCATCGGCAACGTGTTGCCTGATGTCCGCGAATGTGTTGGCGGTTCCACCGATAATAAACCCTTTGCCCAGCATTTTCCTTGCTTCTTTTATCGGCATATCCAGTTTTCCTAAGTGGACACCGTCCGCACCAATTTCTTTCACCAGATCTACACGATCATCAATGATGAAGGTAGCCCCGTACTGGCGGCAGAGTTCCTGCACGTGCATGGCTGTGTTTTTCAGTTCTTCTTCGGAAACGTCTTTCATCCGAAGTTGAACCCAGCGGCAACCTCCCTCGAGGGCTATACGTGCGGAGTCCGGATAAGAAATGGATGCCGTAAAATGCGTAATGAATTGTACGTCAAACATTCAAATTCTGAATTTAGAAATTATACTTGCAGAAAGGGGCAGTAGTATAAACGAATAGTAAGAAGATAAGAAGAAAAATTCCCTTCGACGGTACTAACCGTATCAGGTTCATTGGGTATAATCTCAGCTATATTTATAGCACCCCCTTTTCTGCCGGTAAAGTAAAGACGAATGTTTTTAACAGGAAAGAGACCAGCTTATCTTTTATGATTATTTAAACTTAACATAATTCAGTCGTGTATATTGCTTGTTTCCCGAAGTAAAGGTACATGAGATACGCGCTGAGGCGATAAATACCGTCTCACCGGGTTGGAAAGCATGCTCTGTGCCGGGCACTTGTCCCGATTCACGGCTTGCTGTACGGGAGCTTACCCGGAAAGTAACCAGGTTGCCGATAGGATCTTCCAGCGTCAGTATTTGCCGGACAGAGAAATAGGGAGTTGTTCCTTTGACCATTGTTTTGTAAGGATCGTCTTCCAACCGTACGCGCAGTACTTTCAGTGTCAGGTTCTCTACTTTATCTCCTTCCTTGCCCAGGAAGCGGCTGGTAGAATATTTCTGCCTTGCCTGCCGTTTCTGAATATCCAGATGAACGGAATGGTATATCCGGGCTATTTCTGCGAAACGTTCCTGTTTAGGAATGCGGGGCGTGAATTTATAGGCAATCCAACTTACATAACTCGGGTCGATGCGGAAAATCTCGTGCAGAAAATGTCCGCGATACTTCCCGAAAGCAATGATATCGTCTCCCTTGCTTTGCATACGTTTAGCATTATACTCCACCAATAGCATGCAGCGGGGAGAGTAATAACATAGACTGCTTGCTACCCGCAGACTTTCATGGATATTTGTAGAAAGGTCTTGAATGTAAAAAATAGACTGGCGTTCGGGTAGTGGAGAATAAACCCATAATGAGTAACGGGGATAGCCAGGATGGGGCAATACCACCAGATAAGCACCTGCATCTTTGTAAGATGTTCTTCCTCGGTTGTATTCGTTTAGTTTCTGATACAACAGTCCTTGTTCTGCTTCGGGTATTCCCGGAATAATCGGATTTGCCATAAGCATTGAGTTATTTATTCAAATATAAGATTTTTCGGGCGAATAATCAAACTCTGTATGGAAAAGTTTAGGTTTCTTTTGTATCTGCACCGTACCTGAATTGTATCAGAGCCATACTTGCTCCGTACATTCCGGATACACTACAGATGCATCGGAAGTACATTCGAAATATTCGTTACTCTAACGATAATCTTATAAATTTGTCGCATATTTGTATGCAGAGATCAAAAATTGAGACTATGAGTAATCTTCGAATTTTATTGTATGTATTTATCCTTTCTTTGGTTGCATGTCATCCGGAAGGGACTAATGTGAAACAAGGATTGGACAAAGCCGCTCAATTAATAGAGCAAGATCCGGATACGGCATCCATTATTCTTGAAACGATTCAAATGAACCAGATGAATGAGGAGCAACTTGCAGAATATAATTTGCTTTGTACTCAGTTCAATGAAGATAAGAATATACCTCATTCTTCTGATAATCAGATTCGTCAGGCGGTATCTTATTATGAGCAATATGGAAATGAACTTCAAAAGTCGAGAGCCTATTATTATCTGGCATGCGTAGAGAGTGATTTGAATCAGGAGAAAGACGCCGAAGTTCATTTCAAGGAAGCAATAAAATTAGCAGCACAAGCAGAAGAATATGAGCAAATGACTAAGATTTGCAAGAGATGCAGCCTGTATTATCAGAAATATGAAAACTTTGACGAAGCACTGGAGATGGAAAGAAAAGCATACGCCAGCCAGTTGATGTTGATTGACAGCAAAGATAACTCTACTGTCATTTTATCTTCTGCTTTAGGTTTATTGGGTGTTATGTCTCTCTTGCTTGGGTTACTTTGGAAGAAACATCTGACAGTACATTCGCAACTGGATACCTTTAAGGAAGAAATGCAGATGAAAGAGGTCGAAGCTGACAAACTGGTGATGCAATGTAATTATCTTGAAGAAAAATATCAATCCCTCCAACAATATATTTATGAGAGCTCTCCGGTTGTCTCAAAAGTCCGTCAGTTGAAGGAGCGAACGGCTTTATCTTCTAAAGTATCTTTTTTCTCTGAGAAAGACTGGACCGAACTTTTGCGGCTTCAGGAGAGTGTTTACGGACTTGTATCCAAATTGAGAGGGATAAGTCCGAAACTTACGGAAGAGGATTTAAGGGTATGTGCCTTTTTACGCGAAGGCGTTCAGCCCGCTTGTTTTGCTGATTTAATGAAACTGACTGTTGAGACTCTGACCCGGAGAATCTCCAGGATAAAAACGGAGAAACTGATGTTGGCAAACTCTAAAGAATCGTTGGAAGATATTGTAAAATCATTGTAAGTCTGAATTTGTCTGTAATTGGTAATGTAATATTGCTGGTTATCAGTTGACTATGCTGCCGGGATGTCCGTGCTCGTCCGGTAAATTTCTTCTCTTTTACGGGGCTGTTCTATAACTTTGCAAACAAAAAAGTTACAGAACAATGAGCAACTTATTATTTAAAAAGTGGAATGATTTTAGTGGGTGGATTGTCTTTGTGATAGCAGCTTTTGTATATGGAATGACAATTGAACCTACTGTCAGTTTTTGGGACTGTCCCGAATTTATTTCGTGTGCCGAAAAGTTACAAGTGGGGCATCCGCCGGGTGCACCTTTCTATATGCTTGTTGGAAACTTGTTTACTCAGTTTGCTTCCGACCCGTCACAAGTGTCCTGGATGGTTAATTTTCTGAATGCGTTGCTGAGTGCCGGTTGTATCTTATTTCTTTTTTGGAGTATCACCCGCTTAGTAAGGTTCCTGATAATAAATGATGGGCAGAATTTATTAACGGCGGATGTTATCATCATTCTGGGGGCAGGGTTTGTTGGAGCCTTGGCATATACATTCAGTGACACATTCTGGTTCAGTGCGGTAGAAGGTGAAGTCTATGCCTTCTCTTCTTTTCTTACGGCACTGGTGTTTTGGATGATTCTTCGCTGGCAAGATGAGTCGGATTCGGTATATGGCGACCGTTGGCTTATCCTGATAGCTTATGTCATCGGACTGTCAATCGGAGTGCATTTGCTTAATTTACTCTGTATCCCGGCCATTGTGTTGGTTTTCTATTATCAGAAATATCGGACGATATCGCTTAAAGGAGTAGCTGCGGCAATTACTACATCCGGTCTTCTTATTATATTTATTCTTTTTGTTTATATTCCGGGCATGGCTGACATGGGAGGCTGGTTCGAACTGCTTTTTGTCAATGTATTCGGACTTCCTTTCCACACAGGGCTGATAAGCTTTTTAGCTTTAACATTTTTCGTACTGGCCGGAGCCATTTATCGTTTCCGAAAACGTATGTTGCATACTTCTTTATGGTGCTTGCTTATGCTCACCGTAGGTTATACCACCTATGCGGTGATACTGATTCGTGCCAACGCCAATACTCCGCTTAATGAGAATGCGCCGGACAATATTTTTACGCTCAAAAGTTACCTGAACCGAGAGCAGTATGAAAGTGCTCCCCTGCTTTATGGAAAAACCTACGCTTCCGAGCCGGAATATGTGCCCGAGGGTGATTATTACAGAGTAAAAACCACAAAGGGGAGTGCTGTATATCGCCCGGATAAAGAAGAAGGCAAATATAAAATAATCCGGCATAAAGAAGACGTGTGCTATACTCAGAATATGCTGTTTCCCCGGATGTGGAGTGAGCGCATGGCTTCTTCTTACAAAAATTGGACAGGAGGAAACGAGGCCGCTCCCACACAAAAAGAAAACCTGACTTATTTCATTACCTATCAACTCAATTATATGTATTGGCGCTATTTCTTGTGGAACTTTGTAGGACGGCAGAATGATGTGCAAGGAAGTGGCGAACCGGAACATGGGAACTGGATAACAGGAATTTCCTGGTTGGATAATTTAAGATTGGGAGACCAGAGTTTGTTGCCGGAATCCCTGCGCCAGAACAAAGGGCACAATGTGTTTTACGGATTGCCGCTATTATTAGGACTGTTCGGTATCTATTGGCAATGGAACCGCAGCAAGAAAGGTAAACAGCAGTTTAGTGTACTGTTTTTCCTCTTCTTTATGACAGGACTGGCTATTGTGCTTTATCTGAATCAAACACCCGGTCAGCCGCGCGAACGGGACTATGCATACGCCGGTTCGTTCTATGCTTTTGCTATCTGGATAGGGATAGGTGCTGCCGGATTGTGTGATGCGCTTCGCCGGAAAACGACTTCTACGGTACAAGTCAGTGTATTAATGACAATCTGTTTATTGATTCCGGTGCAAATGGCCACTCAGACGTGGGATGACCATGACCGGAGTGCCCGTTTCACTTGTCGCGACTTTGGGGCTAACTATCTGATGACTCTTCCCGATACGGGAAATCCGATTATCTTTTGTAACGGGGATAATGATACTTTCCCATTGTGGTATAATCAGGATACGGAGGAAGTACGCAAGGATGCACGTGTCTGCAACCTAAGCTACGCACAGACCGATTGGTATATTTATCAACAGCAATGTCCGTTGTATGATGCTCCCGGACTACCTATAAGTTGGAATAAGAATCAATATCAGGAAGGTAAAAACGAATATGTGGCCGTACGCCCGGAACTGAAAAAGCAAATAGAGGAATTGTACCGGAGAAATCCGGAGGAAGCACGTGACAGCTTTGGAGAAGACCCGTTTGAAGTAAAAAATATCTTGAAATATTGGATATTCTCAGAGAGACAGGAATTTAATGTAATTCCTACGGATACGATAAATATCCATATTGATAAGGACGCGCTGCTTCGTTCGGGAATCATGCTTCCTGAAGCAATCCGGCAGTTGAAGGGGGAAGAACTGAAAGATGCGATACCGGACAAACTTTATATTCCTTTAAAAGATATACGTATGCTGAACAAAGTAGATTTACTGATGCTGGAGATACTGGCGAACTGTAATTGGGAGCGTCCGCTTTACCTTGCAATCTCCGTAGGGAGTGTCAGTAAACTGAAGTTTGACAATTACTTTGTGCAGGAAGGATTAGCATTCCGCTTTACGCCTTTTGACTATAAGAAGTGGGGAGATGCCGACGAAAACAGGCCTTATGCAGTAGATGTGGAAAGGCTTTATGACAATGTAATGAACAGATATAAATATGGCGGGCTGAATACTCCGGGGCTCTATCTGGATGAAACAACCCTGCGTACGTGTTGGTATCATCGCAGGCTTTTCGCGCAACTGGCCAAAGAACTGATAATACAAGGAGACCCTGCGCGTGCAAAGAAAGTACTTGCTTATGCGGAACAGGCTGTTCCGGGATATAATGTTCCCGAAACGTATGAAAGCGGTTCTTATAGCATAGCAACAGCCTATGCCGCATTGGGCGAAAAGATGAAAGCGATAACCCTGACAGAGCATTTGATAGCCGAAGCGGAAGATTATATCAACTGGGCTTTTTCATTAAAGGGGAACCGTATGGAAATGGTCCGCAATGATTGTATCTATAAATTCTGGCAATGGAACCAATGTAATGAACTTCTGAAGAAGGTAGATGAGGAGAGTTATAAAGAGAGCAACAGACGGTTTGAAGATAAATATGCACTATTTGCTCCAAACATGGGTTATAAGAACTAAAACTAAAGAAGAACATGGGAACAAAAATAATGAAGCTGAAGGAGACAGAAACGGTATTTGACAGGAGAAATTATGTAATTCTGCTAATTGGCTCGGTAATGATAATAGTGGGATATCTGTTCATGAGCGGCGAGGGGAGTACCCCCGCCGCCTACAACCCTGATATATTCAGTGGATTGCGTATAAGGGTAGCTCCCATCGTATGTTTGACAGGGTATTTGATTAATATATTCGGTATCCTGTATCGGCCTAAGCGGAGCTGATTGTCTGAGAGATTTGCGTGCATTAGAACCGAACCATCAGTTCTAATACAATCTTATCCTGCTCTGATTCTTTGGTAATGCTGTTTTTGGCATAAAAGTATTTTTCAAAGTTCAGGCGAAGGTCCGTACGGAATGCTTTGCTGAGGCTGAAAGTGACACCACCCGTCACGCGGTGCCGTTTATAGTCAGTAGTGACTAAAGCGCCTGTTTCCTCATCGATAGCTTTGCCGTCGCTCTGGCTGGTCATCATATCATAGCGTACCAGGAAAGACATTTTGTTGAAAACCTTTCGTAGAGGTAAATCGTAGTTGATGAAGCTGTTCACGGCATGCACATTGTCGTAAGCATTGTCAGCATACGTCTTGTACAGGTATTCCCCTTCAATATGGAAACGGCCGGATTCGTAGAAAGCACCGATGTCATAAGAGTTAATCCGTACATCTTGCGGCTGAATGCTCTGTATGCTTAAAGCCAGATTAAGTTTTTGGGCAAACAGGAATTGCGCTTTGGCGGAGTAATTCACTTCTTTGTGCCACTCCTTCTGGTTGGTCAGTCCCGAACCATTATAAAGCCCGCCCTCTAATGTAACAGGTATTTCAGTTCCGAGTTTATATCCCAATGTAACGCCAACGTCACGTACGTTACCGACTTGTTTCGCAATGAATGAACGGTTGGCAAAATATTGCTGGTGCGGAGAACGGTGGGCGTCAATGGTGAACGGTACGCGCATTTGTCCTGCAGTTACTGTCAGGTCTTTTACCGGGAAGAGGCGGGCGTAGGCATCCAGCATCTTGATTTGTCCTTCATCGGAAAGGTCGATTTCTGCTTTATAAGCCACTATTGGTAATACATTGCCGGTAATACTAATACGCGCATTGCGCACTTCGAAGCGGCTGGCAGCCATTTCTGTCTGATACTCGAACTTGGTGCGGATAGTACCATGTATTTCCGGAAGATAATCTTTTGTTTCCAGCTCTTCTTTATCAATCTTCTTTCCGTCTTCGTTGCGGTATGGAGTTTGAGCTTTCACAGCCAGTGGCAACAAAATGATGAGCAACATCAATGCGCTTTTCTTCATAATTCTTAGTTGTAGTCGATTAATTTATGGCGGCAAAGTTCAGACATACGTGTTATGTTTTTATGTCATGTGTATTTCGTTTTAGTTACAATTCTCTTTTTTCTTTTTCATTTTAGTGGTGGTGTCAACCATAAAAAGACGTTTTCCTTCACTTTTTATTAGAGGAGGTAACATAAGCGAAAAAACTTGTAACACAGATATGGGGATTCTCTCTAAAAAAAGCATTCTTTTGCAACCGTTTCCAATAGCAAACATTAAATAATGAATATATGATATCATAGTATACGGATATACAATGAAAAACCTTTTAAATAATTATCAGATGAAACATTTATTCAAATTTTCCCTTTGCGCGTTGGCATTTGCCATGAGCGCAAATAACGGGTTCGCACAAAGCGGCGAAACAGGACTGAAGGATGCTTATAAAGATTACTTCTCTATTGGCGTGGCTGTTAATATGCGTAATATCGCAAATCCCGAACAGATTGCCATCATCAAAAAAGACTTTAACAGTATTACGGCGGAAAACGACATGAAGCCGCAACCCACCGAGCCTGCCTACGGACAGTTCAACTGGGAGAATGCCGACAAGATCGCCAACTTTTGCCGTAGCAACGGTATCAAACTTCGCGGGCATTGCTTGATGTGGCATGCCCAGATAGGAGAATGGATGTATAAGGATGAAAAAGGCGATTTTGTGTCGAAAGAGAAATTATTCCAGAATATGAAGCATCATATCACAGCCATCGTGGAACGTTATAAAGACGTGATATATGCGTGGGACGTGGTGAACGAAGCTATCTCCGATGGTGGCTGGCAGGGTGGCCGGCGAGGCATGGGAGAGCAACCAAGTCCATATCGCAATTCCCCCCTTTATCAGATTGCCGGTGACGAGTTCATTAAGAAAGCCTTTATTTATGCCCGTGAGGCCGACCCTAATGTACTCCTTTTCTATAATGACTATAATGCTGCCGATCCCGGAAAGCGCGACCGCATCTATAATATGGTGAAATCCATGAAGGAAGAAGGTGTGCCCATTGATGGTATCGGCATGCAGGGACATTACAATGTCTACGGTCCGAGTATGGAAGATGTAGATGCTGCCTTGACAAAATACTCTACGATAGTGAAACATATTCATATTACCGAGTTGGATATTCGTGCCAATCAGGAGATGGGAGGACAGCTCAACTTCAGCCGTGACGGCGGCAATATCAGTCAGGTGGTGAAAACGCTTCAGGAAGATCAGTATGCTCGCCTGTTTAAAGTGCTTCGCAAGCATAAGGATGTGGTAGACAATGTTACTTTCTGGAATCTTTCCGACCGCGACTCATGGCTCGGCGCACGCAATTATCCGTTGCCTTACGATGAGAATTATAAGCCGAAACGTGTCTATAGCATCATTAAGGATTTTGATCCGGCACACGATAATGCTGTGGTGAAAGAAGATTTCCGTCCTTCTGTGCTTAATCAGCCCGGACGGCAGTATCCTATGGTTAATTCGCAGGGATATGCCCGCTTCCGTGTAGTTGCTCCTGATGCCAAATCAGTCATTGTCAGCCTTGGACTGGGAGGTCGTGGCGGCACAGTTCTCCGTAAGGATAAAGAAGGTGTATGGGTGGGTACTACAGATGGCCCTATGGACGAGGGATTCCATTATTACCACCTCACTATCGACGGTGGCGTGTTTAATGACCCGGGCGCCAAGAATTATTACGGTTCTTGCCGATGGGAAAGCGGCATTGAGATTCCGGCTCATGACGAAGATTTCTATGCCATGAAACAAGTGCCTCACGGCAATGTTCAGCAGGTTTATTTCTATTCCAAGAGTACGGACACTCACCGTCGTGCATTTGTTTATACACCGCCCACTTATGGCAAGGATAAGAAGAAGTATCCGGTTCTTTATTTACAGCACGGATGGGGAGAAGATGAAACGGCATGGTCCAACCAGGGGCATGCGAATCTGATTATGGACAACCTGATTGCCGAAGGCAAGATTGAACCGTTCATCATTGTAATGACGTATGGCATGACGAATGATGTGAAATTTGGGCATATCAAAGAGTTCACGGCTAAGGAGTTTGAAACGGTGCTGGTGGACGAACTAATACCTTATATTGATAGTAACTTCCGTACACAGGCCGACAAGAAGCACCGTGCTATGGCAGGACTTTCTATGGGTGGCTTTGAGACGAAACTGATTACTCTGCGACGTCCGGAAGTATTCAATTACTATGGACTGTTGAGCGGTGGCACTTATGCACCGGACGACATCAAGGATAAAAAGCAGGTGGAATCCATCTTCATCAGTTGCGGAAGCAAGGAGAATCCGGATGGTGTGACTAAGGCTGTGAACGACCTCAAGGCTGCCGGTTTCAAGGCTACGTCGTTCGTTTCTCCCGATACGGCGCATGAATTCCTGACTTGGCGTAGAAGTTTGTATCACATGGCACAGTTGCTTTTCAAATAAGGATATGCCTTAAAAGATAAAAATAAAGTCCCTCAAAAGTTATTGTCCAACTTTTGAGGGACATTTTGTTTTTCTTCTCCCCGAAATCATCTATTTTTGTAAGCTAATTGAATGAACATCCTAAAATGAACAGACCTGAGAAGCGAGTATTGGTAGGCATGAGCGGCGGTATAGACAGTACCGCCACTTGTCTGATGTTGAAAGAACAGGGGTATGAGATAGTCGGACTAACCATGTGGGTGTGGGGAGATGAACCGGTGGAGGCGCGACAACTTGCCGACAGTATGGGTATCGAACACCATGTGGCTGATGAGCGTGAGGCTTTTCGCAAAGTAATTGTGCAGAACTTTATTGATGAATATTGCCAGGGGCGGACACCCAATCCGTGCGTGATGTGTAACCCTACATTTAAATTCCGTATACTCACTGAATGGGCGGACAAACTGGATTGCGCATTTATCTCTACCGGGCATTATAGCCATCTGGAAGAAAAGAACGGGAATATATATATAGTGGCCGGAGATGACGATAAGAAAGACCAGTCTTATTTTCTCTGGCGACTGGGGCAGGATGTGCTGAAACGTTGCCTTTTTCCGCTGGGCACTTATACTAAGTTGCAAGTACGGAAGTATTTGCGCGAGAAAGGCTATCAGTTGAAGGCGGAAGAAGGGGAGAGCATGGAGGTATGTTTCATCAAGGGTGATTACCGGGACTTCCTGCGCGAACATTCTCCTGAAATAGACCGTGAAATCGGTCCCGGATGGTTTGTCAATTCCGAAGGGGTGAAGTTGGGCGAGCATAAAGGTTTTCCTTATTATACCATCGGACAGCGGAAAGGCCTGGAAATAGCTTTGGGCAAACCGGCTTATGTGTTGAAGATAAATCCGCAGAAAAATACAGTGATGCTGGGCGATGCCGAACAATTACAGACTGAATATATGCTGGCCGAACAGGATAACATCATCGATGAACAGGAATTCTTCTCGGCTCTTGACTTGACAGTACGTGTCCGTTATCGTAGCAAACCGATTCCCTGCACGGTGAAAAGGTTGGAAGACGGGCGGCTGTTTGTACATTTCTTGTCCGAAGCATCAGCTATTGCACCCGGGCAGTCAGCTGTATTCTATATTGGAAGGCGGGTAGTGGGGGGCTCGTTTATTGCTTCCCAGCGGGGCATTGGCTTGGTTATTGCAGAAAATAAATAAGTAATGGATAGTAATAGAATGAGAAAATTATTTCTTTTTGGGGCTTTCATCCTGTTTATGACAGGTGTGTCCGCACAGCAAGATTCATTGAAGTATCGCATCAGTTTAAAAGACAAGGCTACTACAGAGTATTCGTTAAAATGTCCTGAGAAGTTCCTGTCGGAAAAGGCTATTGAGCGCCGTAAAAAGCAGAATCTTCCGATTGATTCTACTGATCTTCCGGTGTGCCGCAAATATATAGATGAAATCCGTAAACAGGGAGTGAATATCGTAGTGGTTGGAAAATGGGATAATTTTGTAACAGTATCTTGTAATGATACTACTTTAATAGACCGCATTGCAGCATTACCTTTTGTACGTTCTACGGAAAAGGTATGGTTTTCTCCCGGTGCTGATAAACCGACAATGTCAACGGAACGGGATTCTGTAATCAATCAACCGATCCTGCATCCGGATAGTATCTATGGGCATGCCATCACTCAGGTTCAACTGAGCAATGGAGATAAACTGCATGAAGCAGGTTTCAAAGGTCAGGGAATGACGATTGCAGTTATTGATGCCGGTTTCCACAATGTAGATAAGATTACTGCTATGCAGAATATTCATATTTTGGGTACAAAAGATTTTGTGAATCCCCAAGCGGATATTTTTGCGGAGAGCAGTCATGGCTTGAGCGTTCTGTCTTGCATTGGAATGAATCAGCCTGAGATTATGACAGGGACAGCACCCGAAGCTTCCTTCTGGTTGCTTCGTAGTGAAGACGAATATTCGGAACATCTGGTAGAGCAGGATTATTGGTCGGCTGCCGTAGAATTTGCCGATAGTGTGGGAGTGGATGTGATTAATACCTCTTTGGGGTATTATACGTTTGATGACAAATCAAAGAATTATAAATACCGTGATTTGGATGGACGGCATGCTTTGATGTCTCGTCAGGCTTCACGCATTGCTGATAAGGGAATGGTGCTGGTATGTAGTGCTGGTAATTCCGGCATGGGTTCTTGGAAGAAAATTACCCCTCCGGGAGATGCGGAAAATGTATTGACGGTAGGAGCTGTTGATAAGAAAGGAACATTGGCCCCTTTCTCATCTATTGGTAATACTGCAGACCATCGTGTGAAGCCTGATGTAGTTGCAGTAGGGTCAGGATCAGACGTCATCCGTCCGGATGGTAATCAGGGACGGGCTAATGGTACTTCTTTCTCTTCGCCTATTATGTGTGGTATGGTGACTTGTTTGTGGCAGGCTTGTCCGAAGTTGACAGCAAAAGAAGTGATTGAATTGGTACGTCGGTCCGGTGACCGTGCGGATTTTCCCGATAATATCTATGGATATGGGGTACCTGATATGTGGAAAGCATACAATGAGTATAAGTTGAAGAATAAATAATAGATTACATACTGCTATTGGTGATGTGTGACCTGTAATACGTAAATGAACAGAATGGAAGCATTGTCTTTGTATGATTTAAACGCTTTGGTGCGTCGGAGCCTTGAACAATGCCTGCCCGATGAATATTGGGTGCAGGCAGAGCTGAGCGATGTGCGTACGAACAGTACCGGACATTGTTACCTGGAGTTTATTCAGAAAGATCCCCGTAGCAATAATCTGATAGCAAAGGCACGTGGAACCATTTGGGCAAATGTATATCGTTTGTTGAAACCTTATTTTGAAGAGTCGACGGGACAGGCATTTGTTTCAGGTATTAAGGTTTTAGTTCAGGTTACTGTCAGTTTTCATGAACTTTATGGCTACAGTCTTACTGTGCAGGATATTGACCCTACTTATACCTTGGGTGATATGGCACGCCGGCGCCGGGAGATATTAAAACAACTTGAGGAGGAAGGGGTGTTGACCTTGAATAAGGAGCTGGAAATGCCGGTCTTGCCCCAGCGTATTGCAGTAGTTTCATCACCTACAGCCGCAGGTTATGGGGACTTTTGCCATCAGTTAAAAAATAATTCCCGTGGCTTCTTCTTTCATACGGAATTATTTCCGGCATTGATGCAAGGCGATCGTGTGGAAGAATCTGTATTATCTGCTCTGGATGCTATTCTGAATCGTCAGGAAGATTTTGATGCTGTGGTTATTATCCGTGGCGGTGGGGCTACTTCTGATTTGTCCGGTTTCGATACCTATCTGCTTGCTGCTGCTTGTGCTCAGTTTCCGTTGCCCATAATCACTGGTATAGGACATGAGAGAGATGATACAGTACTTGATTCTGTGGCTCATACCCGTGTGAAGACTCCGACTGCTGCTGCGGAGTATCTTATAAATTGTATGGATCTTGCCGCTGATGAACTGGAAGTACTTATCAGTCAACTGCATGAAAGTGTGCGCTCCCGTCTGACAGAAGAACATCGTAAATTGATTTCATACAGAAACCGTATTCCTTCTGCTGTTGTCCGGCGTGTGTCCGATGCCAAACTTGCATTACTGACTACCCGGAAAGATATTTCGCTGGCTGTTCAGACTTTACTTTCGCGTCAACGGCATCGTCTGGAGTTGTTACAACAACGTCTTGCTGATGCTTCTCCCGAGAAGATGCTGGCACGTGGCTATAGTATCACGTTGAAAGATGGAAAAGTTGTAAAAAACGGGGATGTATTGCAGCTGAACGATGAAATAGTCACTCGCCTTTATCAAGGGGAGATTGTTTCTATAGTAACAGATTTATAGCTTATGGATATAATTCAAGATATCCATAATGGCGTTAATTAAAATAAAAATATAGATATGCCTGCTCCGAAGAAAAAAGAAACCTATTCCCAGGCAATGGAACGTCTGGAGAAGATTGTCCGTCAGATAGACAATAATGAGTTGGAAATCGATGCGCTTGCTGAAAAAATAAAGGAAGCGAATGAGATTATTGCGTTTTGCAGTGACAAATTGACTAAAGCCGACAAGGAAATAGAAAAATTACTGTCGGAGAAGCGAGAAAGTGAAGAATAAAGATTAAATTTGTTGCAAAATGTACGTAATGAGATTACTAATACTTTGAGATATGAAAGAAATAGATTGGTCTAATCTGTCATTCGGATACATGAAGACAGATTACAATGTGAGAATTAATTTCCGGGAAGGTGAGTGGGGAAAACTCGAAATCAGTAGTAGTGAACTGATCAATATGCATATGGCAGCTACCTGTCTGCATTATGGTCAGGAGGCATTCGAAGGATTGAAAGCATTCCGTGGTAAAGATGGTAAAGTTCGTATTTTCCGTTTGGAAGAGAATGCCGCTCGCTTGCAGTCTACCTGTCGTGGTATTATGATGGCAGAATTGCCCACAGAACGTTTCAAAGAAGCTGTACTCGCAGTAGTGAAGATGAATGAGCGTTTTATTCCGCCTTACGAAAGCGGTGCTTCTCTTTATATTCGTCCGTTACTGATCGGAACAGGTGCACAAGTGGGGGTTCGTCCGTCCAGTGAATATATGTTCCTAATCTTTGTTACTCCGGTAGGTCCATACTTTAAAGGTGGTTTTGCTGCTACTCCTTACGTGATTACTCGTAAGTACGATCGCGCGGCTCCTCTCGGAACAGGTATCTATAAGGTAGGTGGTAACTATGCAGCTAGTTTGCGTGCCAGCCAAGAGGCTCATGCAGCGGGTTATTCTGCAGAATTCTACCTGGATGCTAAAGAAAAGAAATACATTGATGAATGTGGTGCAGCCAACTTCTTCGGTATCAAGGATAATACTTATATAACTCCTTTATCTACTTCCATCCTGCCTTCTATCACAAATAAGAGCTTGATGCAGTTGGCTGAAGATATGGGCATGAAGGTTGAACGCCGTCCGATTGCAGAAGAAGAACTTTCTACTTTCGAGGAAGCTGGTGCTTGTGGTACTGCTGCGGTAATAAGCCCGATTGAACGTATTGACGATCCGGAGAATAATCATTCTTATGTTATTGCCAAAGACGGCAAACCGGGACCTGTATGCATGAAGTTATACAATAAGTTGCGTGGTATCCAATATGGTGACGAACCTGATACGCATGGCTGGGTAACCATTGTAGAATAACGCATGAGTAAAGGTAAGTTAGCGAAGTTTGCCGATATGGCAAGTTATCCGCATGTGTTCGAATACCCCTATTCGGCAGTAGATGACGTGCCTTTTGAGATGAGAGGAAAATGGAATGAGTCGTTCTTTAAGAATGACCATCCCATTGTTTTGGAATTGGGTTGCGGACGCGGTGAATATACAGTAGGACTGGGACGGCTATTTCCAGATAAGAACTTTATCGGAGTAGACATCAAAGGTGCCCGTATGTGGTCTGGTGCTACGGAGTCGATGCAGGCTGGCATGAAGAATGTCGCTTTCCTGCGTACGAACATCGAAATCATCGATCGTTTCTTTTCAGAAAATGAAGTGAGTGAAATCTGGTTGACCTTCTCTGATCCACAGATGAAGAAGGCCACAAAGCGTTTAACTTCCACTTATTTCATGGAGCGCTACCGTAGATTCCTGAAACCGGATGGTATCATTCATCTCAAGACAGATAGTAACTTTATGTTCACTTATACCCGTTATATGATTGAGGAGAATAGCCTTCCAGTGGATGTGATGACAGAAGATCTGTATCACTCCGGCATGGCTGATGAAATCCTTAGCATTAAAACTTATTACGAACAACAATGGTTGGATCGTGGGTTGAACATCAAGTATATCAAGTTTCATCTGCCGAAAGAAGGTGAACTGCATGAACCCGATGTAGAAATAGAGTTAGATGAATATCGCAGTTATAACCGCAGTAAGCGGAGCGGACTGCAAACTTCAAAATAATACATAGTGATGAAGTGTTAGGGTGATAAAGTGCTGAACTGATAGTCACTTTATCACCTTACCGCTTTATCACTCTATCACAACTTTAGATTATGACACTTTATCCTAAACTGATTTTAGATGCACTGGCAACAGTGCGGTATCCCGGCACCGGAAAGAACCTTGTAGAAGCGGAAATGGTTGCTGATAATCTGCGTATTGAAGGCATGAAAGTCAGTTTCTCATTGATATTTGAGAAGCCGACCGATCCTTTTATGAAGTCTGTAATAAAAGCTGCTGAAACAGCTATTCATACCTATGTATCCAATGAGGTAGAGGTTGTTATTGCTACGGAGAGTAAGCAGGCGGCACGTCCTGAACCGGGTAAGTTATTGCCTCAGGTAAAGAATATTATCGGAATTTCTTCTGGTAAAGGTGGGGTAGGTAAATCAACGGTATCTGCCAATCTTGCAGTAGCTTTGGCAAAGTTGGGCTATAAAGTAGGTTTGCTGGATGCTGATATTTTCGGTCCGTCTATGCCGAAGATGTTTCAGGTAGAAGATGCACGTCCTTACGCAGAAAATGTAGAAGGACGTGACCTGATTGTACCGGTTGAGAAATATGGTATAAAGCTACTTTCCATAGGTTTTTTTGTTGATCCTGACCAGGCAACTCTGTGGCGTGGTGGTATGGCGAGCAATGCTTTGAAGCAACTGATAGGTGATGCGAATTGGGGCGACCTTGATTATTTCCTTATCGACCTGCCTCCCGGTACAAGCGATATTCACTTGACAGTGGTTCAGACGCTCGCCTTGACGGGGGCTATCGTAGTCAGTACTCCGCAAGCCGTTGCATTGGCCGATGCTCGTAAAGGTATCAATATGTTTGTCAATGAAAAGGTAAATGTTCCTATTCTCGGTCTGGTAGAGAATATGGCTTGGTTTACGCCTGCCGAACTACCGGAAAATAAATATTATATTTTCGGTAAGGAAGGCGCTAAGAAGCTGGCAGAGGAAATGAATGTACCTTTATTGGGGCAAATTCCTATTGTACAAAGCATCTGCGAAAGTGGCGACAAAGGTACACCGGTAGCGCTTGATGAGAATACTGTGACAGGACGTGCTTTCCTGCAATTAGCGGCAAGTGTGGTTCGCCAGGTAGATAAGCGGAATGTGGAAATGGCACCGACGGAAGTGGTGAAGATGCAGAAATAAGAAGTATCCCTTATATTTATAAAAGAAACAGTAGACTGAGTATGGATAGCTCAATCTACTGTTTTTTTATTGGGACATGTTTCTATAATAATTCCGTTATGGCATCCATAATTTCTTTGTCTGTTCTTTCATTGCCATATCCCCTGATAACTTTTCTGATAATGTGGTGTTCGTCCAGTATGAAGAAGAAGGGGGCTGCATTCCCTGTTTGATAGTCTTTGATTACCTGGTCGTTTGCATTCAGAATGGTGTAATTGAGTTTTTTATTATTTGCATAAACTTGAATGGAGTGTTCCTTCCGGCTCCAGCCTTCTATTGCTATAAGGTCGAAATCTTCATTACTGAATTTGCCTTTCAATTCTTTCAGGAAGGGAACGGCAGCCTGACAGGCACCACAACCTATTCCGGTAAAGTTGATTAGCAACACTTTGCTTTTTTGGTTGGCAAGTGATACTGGATTGCCATTGGAGTCGTTTAAAGTCCATTCCGGTGCCTGCTTGCCTGTAAGTTCGGGTGCTGAGGCGGCTTTTTTATTACCGTATCTGTATGGCTCAACAGTATACCCCTTTGGGTAATAATCAGATACATTGAAATCATTAATGGACAACTTGTTGAATTCTACGGATGTAATAGCCGTAACTGATATATCATGTGACATTTCTCTCCGTGCTTTATAAGGTAGATTGTCCGATTTACGTATCCATAGCTCATAGATTGAAGTCGGTTCTACATAAAACGGTGGCTTCTGCATGTGATAGGCTTTTCCGAAAAATTCCACTTGTGTGTCTTCTTCAATAACCAATCTGAAAAAGTAATCGTTACCTTTATCTTGCAAGTCAACGGTTATATTGTCCTTTGTTTGCAGAGCGTATTTGATTATGTTTTTAGTGAAGTTGTAAAAAGGTGGTCCTACTAATCTGAAAGGGAGTGGCCGGGCGGTGAAGTCGTCTTCTACAATTGCCTTGTCATCGTCGTACACTAATACTCTTTTGTGCCCATCATAGCAAAAGACCATTTTGCCCATATCTTTCGTTTCGAAAGAAACATAACTTGCTCCAATGGTACTATCATTCGGATTATTGTATTCATTGGTATAATCAGAATGAATGAATACCGGAACTGTATCACCAGGTTGCCAGGATTCATTAAAACTTGTGTAGCTTGCCGACTCTACCTTTTCAAGGTTATTGAGTACTTTCTGTAAGTATACCTTTGGGTCTTCCAGTGCATTGACTGTGTTGATTATAAATAAGAAGGATAATAGAACAAGTAGCTTTTTCATGGTGCAAGAATTTTATGATTATCTGCATCCTCCCCTTGATACCGGAATAAATGATCAGGGGGAGGACTTGCGGATAATCTATTGTGTAAGAGAGAATTTAAACTGAATAGAGGTTACTTTATTGTAATCTGAAAACGATAGGGAATGTGTATTTCACGTCTACTGCTTTTCCTCTTTGCATACCCGGTTTCCATTTAGGCATGTTCGTAGTAATACGGATTGCTTCTGCATCCAAAGATGGATTTACGCCCTCGATGATTTTAGGACGTGTGACATTACCATTTTTATCGACTATCATTTGTATGACTACCCGTCCTTGTATCTTTTCCTTTTGTGCCTCTACCGGATATTTGATATTTTTGGATAAATATTGCATTAATCCATTCGTGCCACCGGGGAATGAAGGCATTTCTTCCACTACTTCAAATACTACGTCTTCATTGACAGGCGATTCTTCCTTAGGGGCATAACCCACGACTACCATTTCATCGACTTTTTCTATAGGCTTGTAGTCTTCTTTTGGGACTGCGTCGTCATTTAAGCGGAACATAA
The DNA here is from genome assembly GCF_000172175.1 of Bacteroides intestinalis DSM 17393. Lineage (NCBI taxonomy): Bacteria > Pseudomonadati > Bacteroidota > Bacteroidia > Bacteroidales > Bacteroidaceae > Bacteroides > Bacteroides intestinalis. The sequence continues at coordinate 102,621 of NZ_ABJL02000001.1, forward strand.
CAGGAACAGTATATTTCACCCGGACAGGTTTTCCTTTTTGCATACCGGGTTTCCATTTAGGCATTGCACTGATAACGCGCACTGCTTCACCGTCCAATTCAGGGTCTACTTCACGGAGAATTCCTATGTTGGAGATGCTTCCATCCGTATTTACAATAAATTGTACGGTGACGCGTCCTTGTGTACCATTCTTCTGTGCATTTACCGGATATCTGATGTTTTTCGATAAGAATTCCATCATTGCTCCCATTCCGCCATTCGGAAATTCCGGCATTGTTTCCACTACCTCAAATACAGGATTGTCCGGGTCATCGGCAGGCGGATTTTGCCATTCCCTATCCATGACAATCTTCATGTTGGAGTTGTTTTCTTTGTTGACAGTGGCGGGTACCCCCATCATTTTTCCATCTTTTTTCCAAATTACTATCATTTTAGCATTCTCAAATGCTTTGAAAGAAAAATTACCGTTCTTTCCTGTGACATACGATTGACCTTGTGGTAATTTGTAGTCGCCATCAACGAAAAACTCAGCGCCTTCCACCGCTTTTCCGTCTTTATCCACTACTACCCCTTTGTAAGTCACAAGCTTGTCTTTATCCTGTTGCGGTGCCGGTGTTTCCAGCGGTGCCGTTTCAGTAGCAACTTCCATATCCGGCGCCGTTGTATCTGACGTCAGATTATCTTCCACAGCCTCTATGACATCTCTGGCAACTTCCTTCGTGGTGCGTGCCACGGCTTCGATGTTGCTGATAATCATAAGTAAGGCTGCCAAGGGGAGGAACATAAGATACTTAGTTCTCCCTATTTCTCGGGTTCTCTTTTTGTTCATCATTTTGATGCGTTTTTTTAGAGGTAATACATTAAAACTGTTATAGATAGTTGCTGCAGCCTTATGGTGTGATAATCCTAACAGGTGATACTGATAGGCTTTGGAATCATGCCCGGTTTCCAGTACACGGTTGTCCGCCAGATATTCCAGATTGGTGCGGATTTCCCGTTTCATGAGCCAGGCAAAAGGATTGAACCAGCAAAATGTACATACAATCTCACTGACAAGTACGTCAATGGAATGCCATTGGTTGGCATGAGTCTGTTCGTGGGTTAATATTTCGCTTAGTTCATCTTCTGTATGTGAAGTCGGATGAATAAAAATCCAGTGAAAGAAGGAAAAAGGTCCGCTTGCTTGCTTAAGCAAGTGTACGTTGGTATTTCCAATCTTCGTTTTCCGGCTACGGAAAGCTAGCCGAATAATGCCTGCCAGTTGTATAAGAAAACGGGCAGCTAATAGGGCTACTCCTCCCCAATAAACAAAACCAGCCGTTTGGAGCAGGATTGCTTTCCAGTCGAAGGTTGTCTTTTCCGGCGTCAGGGTAAACTCCGGCAAAACGATGTCAGCGTATAAATCTGCCATGGCAACCATAGGTTCCTGTGCCGTAATCCAAGTTTGTATATTTAGTAATGGATAGACGGCAGATACGGCAAAGAAACAGAGCAAAGCAACCCTGCGCCACGTGAAGAACGTGTCTTTATAGAAGAATAGCCGGTAAAACGCATAAAATAGCGCAATGGCTACGTTGATTTTTAGAAAATAGGCCAACATCTTTTGAAGTATGATTTATAGTTTATGATTTATGTGTTTCTTGAATCATGAAATATTTCCCTTATTCCGGATGTTATATATCATAAATCAAGAATCATAAATCTTCACTCTTTTCCTCTCTCAATCATATTGATGATATCTTTCAGGTCATTGGTCGAAATCTTTTGCTCTTTGGCAAAGAAAGAAACCATTTCCTTATACGAGTTTTCAAAGTAATTACGCACAAAGCCACTCATGAACGTACGTTTGTATTCGCTTTCACGGATAGCGGGTGTATATTGGTACGTATTTCCTACGCGTGCGGCTGTAACATACTGCTTGCGTTCCAGGTTCTTGACGATGGAAGCTACCGTAGTGTAGGGAGGTGCCGGTTGGGAATATTTGGCAACAATGTCTTTTACGAAGCAACTGCCCAGTTCCCAGATGTAGATCATTGCTTCTTCTTCTTGTATTGTTAATTTTTCCATGGAATAAAAGTTTTTGAATGAATTCAATACAAAGCTACGAAAGTTTCGTAATAAAGCAATGAACAGTGAGTTAATTATTCTAAATACTGCTTTTTGAATCATGTGGATTGTATTATTGGGCAGTTGGAGCTAAAGTATATTGTGGGTATTTCTTTGCTGTGATATGTTTTTATGGCTTTTGTATGGAAAAAGAGGAGAATATTTGCATTTACTTTGAAGAGATTGGTTATCTTTGAGCATCAAACAAATTTGGATTTGAAATAGACTGTAGTATCGTACAGATTGATTCACTTTAAATTAAATAGAACATGAAGATTTTGAAATCATTGTTGTTGGGTATGTGTGTCGCATTATGTGCATGCACATCTCAAACTTCTACTGTGCAAACCAATGACAAGGGCACTCAGTGGGAATGGAAGAATGGAACTATTATTGTGAAAACTCCCGAGCGTCCGGCTGGGCAGCAGAGTGTGATTGGGCTGACTGCCCCGAAGATGGAAGTCGTTAGAGTAGGATTCGTAGGACTGGGTATGCGTGGCCCCGGTGCTGTAGAGCGTTTTACCCATATTCCCGGTACGCAGATCGTGGCTCTTTGTGATTATGAACAATCACGTGCTGAGGGCTGCCAGAAGTATTTGCAGAAAGCATCTTTGCCTAAGGCAGCTGTTTATTCCGGAGAGAAAGGATACGAAGAACTTTGTAAACGCGATGACATAGACCTGGTTTATATTGCTACCGATTGGTTGCATCACTTCCCTGTAGCAATGTGCGCTATGGAGAACGGCAAACATGTAGCTATAGAAGTTCCTTCGGCTATGAATCTTCAGGAGTGTTGGGACTTGATCAACATGAGTGAAAAGACTCGCAAACATTGTATGATACTGGAAAACTGTTGTTATGACTGGTTTGAAATGAATACGCTGAACATGGCACAGCAGGGAGTATTTGGTGAAGTGATTCGCGGACAAGGTGCTTACATCCATGAATTGAGCCCGTTCTGGGATCATTATTGGAAGAACGGTGAGAATGATAAACTGGGATGGCGTTTGGATTACAACAAGAAACATCGTGGTGATGTGTATGCTACTCACGGTCTTGGTCCTGTGGCGCAAGCATTTGATATTCATCGTGGCGACCGTATGGTGACGTTGGTAGCTATGGATACCAAGTCGGTTGTTGGTAAGGATCTGGTAGAAAAAAGAACCGGAGAGGAATGTGATGATTTCCGTAACGGTGACCATACAACTACACTGATTCGTACGGCAAACGGAAAAGTTATCGAGATTCAACATAATGTGATGACACCGCAACCTTATAACCGTTTGTATCAGCTTACCGGAACCAAGGGCTTTGCCAATAAGTATCCGATTCAGGGGTATGCTCTTGATGCTAAGCAGTTGAGCGCTTCGGGAGTAGAACCGCAAGTTGACAATCTGAATACCCATAGCTTTTTGCCTAAAGAGGAAATGGAGGCGCTTGTAGAAAAGTTCCAGCATCCAATATTAAAGAAGTATGGTGAAATGGCTAAGGAAGTAGGAGGCCATGGAGGCATGGATTTCATTATGGATAGCCGTTTGGTATATTGCTTGCAGAACGGTTTACCTTTGGATCTGGATGTATACGACTTAGCAGAATGGTGCTGTCTGGCAGAACTGGGTGAGCTTTCTATGGATAACAATTGTGCTGCTGTGGAATTTCCTGATTTTACCCGCGGCGAATGGAATGTTATAAAAGGCTATAAGTTTGCTTATGCAAGTCTTGAAGAAGAAAAAGAGACTATGGATAAAGCTAAAGCCTTTACAAGCAAATTGAAAGAAAAAGGAGCCGAAGGCTGGAAGCAGGAATCGGGTGAGAAATAAAACGAATGGCACTGTTCATCATTGAATGTAAATGATGGGCAGTGCCATTTTTTTTTAACAGGCTTCGTACCGTCCGGTACTTCTTTTTTATTGATCAGCTACTTTCAGGAGCTCTTCTTTCATTGTTTTAACACCGGGGAAACCTACTTGTCTGTATTTTATATTTCCTTCGCGGTCAATAATGAGGTAGGTAGGAACACCTGAAACATTGAAACTCTTGCCTAAGAAATTCCATTGGGCGGCTGTCACACGGTAATGTTCACCATGAATATCAGGAATCATATTTTCCCATGTCTTCAACGGAGATGTCTCACCGGTGATATACAAATACACAATATCCTTATCTTTTAATTCTTCCTTCATTGGAATCATTTCTTTGTTAGCCATGCGGCATGGACCGCACCAGGTAGCCCAGAAATCAACCAGCAATACTTTTCCACTGAACTTACTGATAATGGAAGCAAAGAGGTCTTCATCGCTGACTTCACCGGCTTCATTTACTGTGAATCCCGTCTTTTTCTTATTGGCTTCAATCTTTGCCAGGAGTTCATCGTTGGCTACAGTCAGCATTTCACGATAAGCGGAAGGGAAAGTGTTGATTGTGCTAATTTGCTCTTCAGTCAGCGGAGTGAAATTCTTGATGCTTTGATAAAGAGGGATAACCCGGACGATGTCAAAGAAGATACCGTTGTCTGTTCCCCAAGTTTTGGCAAGGTCATCACTTTTCTGATAACAACCGATTACGATGTTTGAGTAATTGCTGGACAGGGTGGCTTGCAGATCGTTTAGTATTGCAAAGTTAGCATTTGGAATATAGTCAGCCGGTATTTTCTGTGCCCGTTCCATATAGTATTTTTGAGCTTCTTCGCGTGTTATCTGATTGGCCTGTATGGCAGCTGATGTCAGTGTATTTGCAGCTAAACGCAATAACCCAATTGTGGACAACTTGTTGTTGATGGTGAGTACTTGACGTGTTGCCAGACTGCATGGGAGTTTATCTATTTCCGTTTGCACTTCAGCCGACAACTCCAGCACTTTTGATTTGTAAGTGTCTATATCCATACCGGCAAATGCCTTCATATCCTTATATACCTTATCTTGTACATTGGTGTCTGGCATATCCTGGTTCAATTCTTGTGCAACAGTTGCTAAGGGGCCGTTAATGTATAGAATCTCTCCGTAAGGCTTCTCCTCGCTATGGAATTTGGATCGGCGGCGGGAGATTTCACGCAAATTGATATATGCTTCAGTCGTTTTTCCCGGTTCCATAAATAGTTGGAGGGGTGAGCTGCCGGACATATATATAGAAACGGGTGTAGTACTTGCCAAGGATATTTCTTTGCTGAAACTACCATCCGGTTGGATTTCTACCAGTGCTTCCGATATATCGCCTTTGGCACTTTCCCATGATACCAGAGTCATGGTCTTGGACATGCCGGGACGGAAATCCAGTAACTTACCTTTCAAGGTAGCTTTCCCATATTCTATGACAGGGTTTGGCAAGGCAGTTTCTTTGTCTGCTTTATGGATAACAGCCTCTTTCGGCAGTACCAACTTTGGCAGATTATTGCCTTTCAACTGGATTCCCCAAATACTGAATCCATTTTCAACGTCGGCACCTTCTGTGAAGTCAATGGATGTAACGGATGCGGGGAGGGGAGGAAATACCAGTTGAAACTCAGCTTCACCGGATTCCGGCATCCAGAACTCTGCATCCGGTGTGATGCCTATGCCCGAACGTAGTTGGTAAGTTTTTCCGTTATTATCTTGCAAGTAACTTCCCGAAGCAATCTTTATCCAGTTTTTAGGCCGGTATTTGGCAAAAATGTGCAGGACTGTAGCCGTGTCACTGATTTCGACCTGGCTGACTTCAATAGAAGTGGTGTTACTTACGACGAACGGAGGTTGTTCAATCACTTTGTTTTTAGCTTGAATGGTGCAGCACATGCATAGTAGCAGACTGCTGAGGAGAAAATTGAGCTTTTTCATACTATATAGTTTTTACCAAAGTTACGAATCTTTCGTAACCGTAGAACATCTTGCTTGTTAATTGATGTAAAACGAATGAAAAATGTAGTTTTTCAGTGTAACTTTGGGTCATCTTAATATCTATTAAATCATGAGAACCAAAGCTTTAATTTTTGGATTGCTGCTGGCAGCTTCTACTCATGCCCAGCTTCTTTATCACGATGCTTCCGCTTTCCCCCTGTTAGGCAAAGCTACGGATGCTACTCTTACCCGTTACGAACGCCTTCCGGCTTCTCTGGAATCTGTTTCCCGTAAACCGCTCTGGGATTTAGGACGTAACAGTGCCGGACTTGCTTTGCGCTTCCGTTCCAACTCTACATGCATTGGGGCAAAGTGGGAAGTGAGGGATAACAGAAGTATGAACCACATGACCCCTACCGGAATCAAAGGATTGGATCTGTATTGTCTGCAAGATGGTAAGTGGGTCTTTGCCGGTAGCGGGCGACCTCAAGGAAAGGTAAATGAGGCTACTATCGTGAAGAATATGGATCCTGAAGAACGGGAATATCTTTTATATCTTTCTTTGTATGACGGGGTCACCTCATTGGCAATCGGTGTGGATAGTCTTTCGACGCTTGACCAGCCTACTGTTGATTTGCCGGTACGTGAGAAGCCCGTTGTTTTTTATGGAACCAGTATTTTGCAGGGTGGTTGTGCTTCCCGTCCCGGAATGGCCCATACGAATATTCTGGAACGTTGGCTCAATCGTGAATGTATCAATTTAGGTTTTAGCGGTAATGCTTTGCTCGATCTGGAGATTGCGGAACTTATAGCTACGGTCGATGCTTCCATGTTTGTGCTTGATTTCCTTCCCAATGCCACAGTGGAACAGATGAAAGAACGGGCGGAGAAATTTTACTCTATCGTCCGTAGCAAACATCCCGAGACTCCCATCCTTTTTGTAGAAGATCCTATTTTCACTCATTCCCGTTTTGATAAAAGGGTTGCAAGAGAAGTGAAAGCTAAAAATGAAACGATTGCGGCTATTTTCCAGTCAATGAAGAAAAAGGGTGAAAAGAACATCTATCTTCTTTCTTCAAAGGATATCATCGGGCACGATGGTGAGGCTACTGTTGATGGTATTCATTTTACAGATCTGGGCTTTATGCGCTATGCGGAAGTATTATATCCGTTAATTAAAAAACATATTCGGTAACTTTTTCTATTTTATTATTCTATGAAACATGGCAGGTCTTGGCTATCGGCTTTATTGATTTCTTTTTCTATTTTGTCATTTGCTCAAAAAGAGCCGGTGGATTATGTCAATACGATTATTGGTGCTTCAACTTCGGCAGAGGCCGGAAAGTCGGGGCATGGGTTGGGAAAAACCTTTCCGGGAAGTTGTACTCCTTTCGGACTTGTACAGTTGAGTCCGGATACTAAAACAGGTGGTGATAACGGCCCCGGATATTCGTGGCATCATTCTACTATCGAAGGATTCAGCTTTACGCATTTAAGCGGTATTGGCTGGTATGGTGATTTCGGAAACTTTCTGGTAATGCCTACCACCGGACCATTACGGACATTCAAGGGAACCGAAAATAAACCGGAGGAAGGTTACCGTTCCAGATATTCCCATGATACGGAGATTACACAGGCCGGATACTATTCGGTATACTTGCAAGATTATCAGGTGAAGGTGGAACTGACATCCGCTCCTCGTTCAGGGATTCTGCGTTTCACATATCCAGAGTCGGAAAAGTCACGTATCCAGATTGATCTGGCCCGTAGAATTGGTGGCACATCTGATGAACAGTATGTGGAAAAAGTAGATGAATATACGATTCGGGGATGGATGAAATGTACGCCTGCTTGTGGAGGTTGGGGAAACGGCTCGGGTAAATCTGATTATACCGTTTACTTCTATTGCTGTTTTGATCGCCCATTGACGGAATACGGTGTTTGGAGTGCTTCTATTCCTGAGGGTGTTAGCAGAAAGAATGATGCCAATGATAATCCGGCCTATTTCAACTATATTAAGGATGCCCGGATAATACCTGCTATCGGGAAAGCACAGGGAAAGCACTTGGGCTTTTATACAGAGTTTCCTACCCGGAAAGACGAACAGGTGCAACTGAAGTGTGGTATATCGTTTGTCAGCATGGAAGGTGCCCAGCGCAATCTGGAACAGGATATTCCGGACTGGAATTTTGAGCGGGTAAAAGAAAATACACGTAATCTGTGGAATCAGGCACTCTCTTCGGTAAAGGTTGAGGGAAGTGAAAGGGATAAGACTATCTTTTATACCTCTTTGTATCATACAATGATCGATCCACGTTGCTTCTCCGATTGTGACGGCCGATATGTCGGTGCGGATAAGAAGATCTACCAGACGGAGAATTTTACTTATCGTACTGTATTTAGCGGTTGGGATGTATTCCGTAGTCAGTTCCCATTGCAAACATTGATTAATCCCCGATTGGTGAATGATGAGATAAACTCTTTGATCCAGATTGCCCAATTAAGTGGGAAGGAGTATTTCCCGCGTTGGGAAGTAGTGAATGCATATTCCGGCTGTATGTTGGGAAATCCCGCTATCTCGGTGCTGGCGGATGCCTATGAGAAGGGGATCCGGGAGTATGATGTACAGAAAGCCGTTGAGTATGCTGAGAATACACAGAAGCAGTTTGGTAATGGAGAACTGGGATATACTCCCGGCAGTCTTTCCCATACATTGGAGTATGCTTATACGGATTGGTGCTTAGGACAACTCATGGGTTCCTTGGGCAAAAAGAAAGAAGCAGCTGAATATGAAAAACGTGCCAAAGCTTACCGGAATGTGTGGTGTGACAGCGTGCAGTGGTTTCGTGCCCGCGTGAAGGGTGGAGGCTGGTTGCCTTGGCGAGGTCGCACGGCACAGGATCAGGGTACCACGGAAAGTAATCCTTTCCAGCAAGGCTGGTTTGTCCCTCATGACATTGACGGAAAGAAAGCTCTGATGGGAGGACAAAAGAAGTTTGATGCGGAACTGGAAGAGTTCTTTGCCAATGTTCCGGAAGATTTTTTATGGAATGATTATTATAATCATCCTAATGAACCGAACCATCATGTACCATTCCTTTTCAACTACTCTTCTTGCCCGTGGCTGACACAGAAGTGGACGAGAAAGATTTGTGATAAAGCTTATGGTGACGATGTTCTGGGATTGTGCGGAAACGAAGATGTAGGGCAGATGTCGGCGTGGTATGTATTGGCGGCTATGGGCATTCATCCGGTTTGTCCGGGAAATCCCCGTTATGAGATTACCAGCCCTGTCTTCGAAAGCGTAGAGATAAACCTGGATACACATTTTTACTCCGGTAAGAATTTCAAAATCATAGCGCATAATAACTCGCCTCAGAACATTTATATTCAGTCGGTATCATTGAACGGTAAGAAATTGAACCGTTTGTGGATAACGCATAATGAGATTGTGAAGGGTGGGGTACTGGAATTCGATATGGGACCCGAACCAACTGCGATGGATGAGTTAGTGTTTTGATTACCAATGCGTTGCATTTACCGATTGTTTGCCGCAGGATGTAAAAGCATTTACTGCCGTATGTAACGACCTTTACCCCTTATTGTAACGGCTTTTACCTCGGCATGTAACGGCCTTTACCTCGGTATGTAAACAGAGTTACCGTGTGGGGTAAACAGAGTTACCATGAAAGGTGACACTACAGTATGTTATTTGTTCTTGTATTCTTTGTATTTTTCAATCACATGTTTCCTGCTTTGGATAATCTGCCAGCGATATACCCAGCAAGTAGTCAGGAAGTAGATGCCTGCCTGTATCCATAATGCACGGTATTCAAAGGATACTTCGCCCAGTGTAGCTCCCATGCTATTGATACGTACATAGCCATTGATGCCGAAAGTGGACGGGAAGATATAAGAGAAGTATCTCCAGAAATCCGGCATGGCGGCTCCCGGCCAGGAAACACCTGAAAGGAACAATAAAGGTACGGATGTGAAGACGAATATCAACATGCAGGTTTCACGGTTGCGTATGGCAATAGAAGCTGTCATGGCAAAGAATATACATGCTGCCAGATAAGGCAACATAAAGAGGGTCAGTACACCCGGTTGAGCTATCTGGATGAGACTGAACAGACGTGGCACTACACAGAGCACATATACGGATACAAGTGCATACACCATGAAGTAACTTAAACCTTTACCCAGCACGATACGTAATGTGCCGTTGTAGTGGCGGTTGATAGGAACTAAATCTTTGAAACGATTCTGTTCGCGGGCTGTTCCGGCAGAAAGTCCGATACCCAGCAGCAAGGTTTGCTGAATAATCAGTATCAATACCGCAGGTATCAGGAAAGCCGCAAAACCATTTGCAGGGTTGAACAAGGTAACATCTTCATATTTTATCGGATAGGCGGTAATCTCATCCTGGCGGTTGGTGGTATTGCCGGCACGTTGCATTTTGATGTCTGCATTCATATCCAATGACACGCTGGTATTGGTGTTCAGCAAAGATTTATAATAAAGCAATCCGCTCATATCGCAATACAGACTGACCTGCGTTTGCTTTCTCCGTGCAATATCTTCACTGAATTCAGCAGGTATATAGATGATGCCATAAGCCAGACGATCTTTCAGCATCAGTTTGGCTTCTTCCATGTCGGCGCAATAAGATACAATCTTCACTTCCGGACTGGAGTCCACTTTGCGCAGGTATTCGCGGCTTAACGAACTGCGTGAGTTATCCACTACCACAGCAGGTACTTCCCGTATGGTTTCATTGGTATAAATGAAAGCATAAATCAGTGGATACACCAACGGGACAAGCACAAAGAAGATGAGCACACCCTGATCGCGAAAGGTCGTGCGGAATTCCCGTATCCAGATATAGAATAGGTCGTGGATACCTTGTACTACTTTCTGTTTGAACGTCAGATGTTTCATTAGGGCACGTATTTATAATAAATCAACGCTTCTTTGAGCCGGTGTACGACAAAGAAAGGAAGCATCATAAAAATAAGTAACGCCACATAGTTTATCCATGAATAAATCATCGGATAACCGTTCAGGGCCTGATCTACATAGATCAGGAAATAGTGACGCAGCGGGAACAGATTGGCTAATCCTTGCAGAACCGGATGCATTGCCATGGCAGGGAATGATAGTCCGCACATAGAAAATGAAAGCACTCCCCATAAGGATGCAAAACTCAGTCCCAGACGCAGGGTAGGCAATGTACCTATCATCAGTACACCCATCCCTTGCGAAGCCAGTACAAGGCAGAGAGTGGCAAGAAGCATCGGCATGATGCCACTGTTGCAGGGGAAGTGCAGGAAGCCATATAGATATACGTTATACAATATACCCATCAGGAAGAAAATAGCCGTATGCGGCAACAGCTTTCCGGCAAGGGAGATATAGATGGAATTATTTCCCATGCGCAGCCATTCGCGTGCGGTACGGTCTTTTATTTCCACGCCGATGGAGTAAACCGTTATCATAAATATAAGCAGCATCAATACACCTGGTGCAAATGTGTTACACAGATATACGGAGTAATTCAGCCACGGATTGTTCAGCGGATGTGTATCGATGACGATGGGTTGCAGGAATGCCATAGCCTGGTCTTCCGTAGCACCTTTGGCATACAAACTGGTGCGTGCTGCGGCTCCCGATGCCAACTCGCTCATCATCTTCATATCTTTGTAAAGCAGAGAACCAGCGATAAGCAGCGTGTTGTTGGTATAGAACGATACGGTAGGCTGTCGTTGAGATTGCGCCTTGGCAGTGGTACCTTTCGGAATGTAGTAGAATCCGTAGATTTCTCCTTTCTGCATGGCGGCACGTGCTTCGTTGATAGTAGGATAATGGGCTACGATGGCGGTCTGCTCAAATGCATCCAGGTTTCGCATCAATTGGCGTGAAGTGGATGTCATATCCTGATCCACCACCCCTACAGGCATATTGACCGGTAAGCCCGAATCCATCAGTGTCGTGAAGAACACGTAGCAGAACAACGGCGCTATCACCATGCAGAACAGGTACAGCGGACGGGAAACGAGCCGTCGGCTTTCCCGTTTCATGACGTTCCACAAAGCTATATATTTCTTATCTCGTGCCATTCCTTATACTTATCACTAATCACTAACCGTTAATCACTTCTTCAGTATCACCGACATTCCGGGACGTAAGCCTTCCACTTTCTCCTGTGGTAAAGCTTTTACCTCAAAAGTCTTCAGATCAAATTGCCCGGTTGTTTTCGTAGCCTTCCAGGCTGCATAAGTACCAAGATCCTTCATGTAGTTCACTTTCAGGCGGATATTTTTATCCAATGCCGGAACGAAAGCTTCGAATTCAGTTCCCATTGTCAGACCTTGCAGCAAATCTTCCCGAACATTAAAAGTTACCCACATATCATCCAGTATGGCTATGTTCATGATCGGTGCACCGGTTCCTACCAATTCACCTACTTTGGGGAAGATTTCCGAAACTTCTCCGGCTGTCTGGGCTATAAGATAAGTTTCTTTGATATAAGATTCTACTTCTGCAACGGCTCCTTTGGCACGGTCTACCAAGGCGGCAGCTGCTGCTTTATCTTCTCGTTCCGCACCGTTTTTTGCCATGTCGTATTGAGCTTTGGCGGCTTTTTCTGTAGCGACGGCAGCGTCCCGCTGTGCAGTAACCTCATCCAGCTTTTGGGCTGACATCACGCCCTGATCAGCAAGATTCTTCACACGTTTGTAAGATTTCTCGGCAATTTCAAGTCCTGCTTTGGCTTTTTGCCACATCTCAAAGGCAGCTTGTACCTGTTCATGACGGGCGCCTTTCAGTGCTTTCTCATTCTGTGCCTGAGCAGCAGCTTCTGCGGCCCGAGCCTGTTCCAGCTTAGCTAACACATCCGGAGCTTCCAGTATGGCGAGGGTATCCCCGGCTTGTACACTTTGTCCTTCCTTTACGCGGAATTCCAGAATTCGTCCCGGTACTTTGCTTGATACCCGATACTCTGTGACTTCAGCTTGACCTTGTACGATTTCCGGTCCTTTGCGCAACATGAAGAAACCCACTACGGCTACAATGGCAATGACGCCTGTCAGCGTTAAGAACGCTAGTAGCATGTTACTGTTTTGTGATTTGGTATCCATCTTATGATTTATGATTTCAGATTTATGATTTATGAGCTTTCACCCTTTTAATTTTTAATATTTAATTGTCCCAATGCTTTCTTCAGATAGATGTCAGTCAGTTTTACGTCAATCTGTGCATCTATCTTTTCGGATTGGGCAGAAAGCCAGGCTGTGTGTGCTTCGAGTACGTTGCTGGCAGCTATCACGCCTTCTTCAAATCCGAGTGTAGCATAACGGAGGTTTTCATCCGCTTTTTCCAGATTCTTTTCTGCCATAATCAGTTTCTTTGCAGCTTCATTCACTTTGAAAACCGACTGGTTGACTTGAAGCTCAATCTTTTCTTTGGCGTCATCCAACTGATATTGGGCGATACGGGCTTCTGCTTTGGCTGCTTTTACCTTATACATACCTTCTCCCCAATGCCAGATGGGTACTTGTAATACTACACCGACATTCCACATACCTTTGAATTTCTTTTCAAATCCGTTGAAAACAGAAGGATTGGTCATCATGTAGCTGCCCATCAAAGCTAATGATGGCAAGTATTCTGAACGGGTGACATTTACTTTCTGTTTGTAGATTTCCGTGGCAAGTTCCAGGCTGCGTACTTCCGGTCGTGTAGCATAAACCGTATTGAGATCAATGCCGTTGGCAGCTACCGGATCGGGCTTGAGGTCATTTCCCTTTTCATCTTTCAGGATGATGGGAGAGGAGAGGTCCAGACCACATAGTTGGCATAGTAACATTCTGGAAAGACTCAGCCCATCTTCCACTTTGGTGAGTGTCATTTCCGCTTCGTTTACTTTTACTTTTACCGACAGACCATCTGCTTTAGTTGCAACACCTTCGGCAATCATTTTATCCACATCGCTTTCCAGTTTCTGCAATAATTTGAGGTAACCTTCTGCCAACTTCTTTTTGCTGGCGAGCGATACGACTTGCCAATAAGCCTGGTCGGTACTGAGGATTACGTCTTGCAGGCCACTATCATGCTGTTGGCGTGCCAATTCTTCGGCATATCTGGTAATCTTGTTGTAGGCGCGAATTTTTCCACCCATGTACAATGGTTGTGTCAACGTTAGAGCACCGGCGTACATGTTGCGGGTATCTGTACGGAATGCATCAACGAGGGAGTTTCCGAGACCATTGAGAGGAGAAGCAATGTCTACGTTGCCCAATGCCTGGATCAGTGCCATGAACTGCGGATTCTGTGTTAACTCAGGGTGCTGCGTCAGTATACCTTGTATACCATTTTGCATAGCACCGCTTACTTGAGTTCCCATTGAACCTAATGCACCTTTCTGGGCATCACTCAACAGTGAAATTTCTTTTTGGGTACGCATATATCCACCGGTGGCGGAAATGTCGGGGAGGTAATTGGTAAATGCTGCCTTTCGCTGATAATGCGCAGAGTTTATTTTCTCCTGGCTTATCAGTAGTTCTTTGTTATTGGCAATTGCCAATGAACGGCAACTATCGAGGCTTAAAACCTCTTGTGCGCAGACTGAGAAGGTCAGACATACCAACCAAGTGAAACAGAAGAACTTTCTCATCGTGTCTATACATTATTAAGGTGATTAAAACGTTGTTTTGTGATGCAACAATAATTGCATAAACAACGATGCAAATGTATAGGCTTTCAGTGAGACCTCAAAATAATTTAAACTTTTTTAGTCCAATGTAAAGGATTGCGAGCCGATAAGTGTTCCGTCAGCGAAGAGATCTACACGGTAAGTACCTGCATATAAGTATTCTTCCACGTTCCAATATACGGTTATATTTTGTTCTTCACCGTTGTATTCAATGTACTTCTTGATGGAATAACCCAGTTCGCGGTTCTCGTATGGGAAAGTGTTTGCGGGATTTTTGATCAATACATCATTGTCCGGTTTGGTGATACGTACGTAGATAATACGTTCTCCTGTCTCGGCAGTTATATTCTTGACGATTGTGAATCCTATTTTGAATTTTACTACATCTTTCACCTTCTTGGCTGTTTTGTCCCGTTTGTTGACAGCCTGTATGTTGATATTGGTAGCGTCTAACTGGGCGGCAAGGGTGACTTTTTTATTCAGATTCTTTTTCTCTTCCGCCAGATTGCTGATTTGGCGGGAAGCATCGTTATACTTCTGCGTCACTTGTGCAATCACTTCTTTCTGATGAGCAGTGAGGCGGTTCAGTGAATCTATCTGGTTGATATATCCTATCATAACCTTACGCAGAGTGGCAAGCTCCTTTTTCAGTCGGCGTATTTCTGCGGCATTACTGCTTTTTACGGTACGCAGTTCTTCCAGTAAACGTTGGGTTTTTAATTGTTCCTGTTCCAACAGTACAGACAAGGAGTCATTGGAAACTGTCAGTTTCAACTCATCGTACTGTTGTGCAAAGCGCGTATATTCATTTTCCAGGTCTTCCTTTTCCAGTTGGAACTCCTGTACCAGTTCTTTATTGGTTTGCTTCTCAGAGAGTAATAACACGGTAACTCCTACTAATAATACTACTAACAGAGTTCCTATAGCGATTAAATATTTATTTTTCATTTTATTTCCTATTTAATTTCTGTTCCACATTTTATTCCATTGTACCTGAGCAGAATGAACGGCGAGCATGAGAGGATACCAACGTGCTTCGGCCGGTGCCAAGGCTCCGAATTCACGGCATCGTTGAGTGGCGCGGGTGAAAGTGTACCATTTTCCACTCCAGTATCCTTTAGGGCGTTGCTTGCGATTTTGGTTATGTTGCCCAAAATTACCTCCTTGCCATATATCATTGAGTAACCATTCACCGGTTTCTATATCTTTTTGAGTATAAGGGATAGGCAAATCTTCCATGGGAAGTCCCAGATAGTTTACGGCAACAACCCCGAATATTTTGGCTGCTTTGCTTAATCCCCATTTTTGCAGTAAATCAGCAATTTCTTTAAGATCGATATTGTCTTTTTGCGTATGGAGTATGTTGGCCCAATCGCATACCTGGCGGAGTCCGATTCCCTCATTGAGGAAATGTAGTGCAGAGTGTGTCAGCACGTAGGCTACATCGAAAGATAGGGGAGGGAGAGTTACCTGGTAACCTTCTATTTCTAGATTCCGACAAGCAGTTGTACCATGCCACCGGGCTATTTCCTGTTGGAAACTCTTGTCGGAGGAAGGAGAACTGAGCCGGGAGAGTACGCGGTGGTTTTCTATGTCTACACCATGCCAGTGTATACATGTATGTTTATGATTCTCTTCGTGTTCTCCAGTAGATTCTGTCCTTAACAGCTTGTTGGCCTTTTCATAATTCTTGGGACCTATATATAAATCAATGTCTCCGCATTGTCTGTGCAATGGATTCCGGTAATTCTGTGCCACTCCTTGTCCTTTCAGCAAAACGGGCTCTATCTGATTGGCACGATAGAGCGTGTATACCTTGGCGATTTCTTGATTCAGAATGTGATTGTTTTCTTCTATTTGCAGTAATGCATTGCACCACTTTAAATAAAGTTCACGCTTCGGACGCAGTTCTTGCGGCAGAGTTTGCATACCATCGAATGTGATGCCTAGTAGGGCTTGCACTTTGGCTGATTGGTACAGCTGTGCCCAATCTGTTTGTATATTAAATAGAGTGGTATCTACAGGTGTACCCCATAGACCTGATTGCACCAGTGCAAAAAACTGTTTTTGTATCGGAGTCATATTCTTCTGCTGAATTCACTGTTTTCTTTTCCGGGGCAAAGATAATGCAAACCAAGGGCATAAAAAATGAACTTGTTCATTTTTTATGCTGTACACTACTTATTTTTACCTTTCCGGAGGTGAAAACTAAGACTGGTAACAGCCATCGTCGTAAAAAACGTAACCGATACCACCATTTTGCCTTCTTCAGCCAGCGTGTATCCCGGCAATCCTGCACTGTTCCGTCAGGGCGGTAGATGGTTCTTAATATTCCGATAATATCTTCCCGTTTCACTCGTTCAATGCGCGCTAGATTTCCATCTCCCAGCATCATATACTCATTTCCTTTCTTACCTATATATCTATGGATTAAATATTTTCCATTCCATTGGTAAAAAGGACAACACCAGGCAGGCAGTTCTTCTTCAAAAGAGAAGGGAACTACTTCCACCAGGTCTATTCCTCCTCTGATGAAAGGGTACATACTGTGTCCGCCAATAAGTAACTTTACTGTCTGTCCTTGTTTTAATGCCTTGGCGGCTTCGTTAAAGAAGTTGTTGGATACCACTATTTTTCGCATGTCCCAAAGATTGTTTCATAAGATAGACGGGCCGCATCTGCATCTGGCAAGCAAGCCAAATGATATACAGGTATATTGGTGAGTATAGCATTCAGTACTTCACAAATGGAATCATATAAAGATTCATCATAAGAAAAGGCTGGTGGACACGAAGGGTGTAATGAAGCATAGGCCTCTGCCACAGCCAGTCTTCTAATCTTATTGAACGGTGCTTGTGACAAACGGACACAGGCAGCAAGAGGATAACATTCTTTTTTATAACAAGGTGTTTTTCCGCTCCAAGGGCTACCCCATACCCATGGCTGTCCGTCTGTAATGCGGACAATGGGGCTGTCATCATTCAGTAGTGTGGCTTCTTCTATATTTTCACGCCATAAGCGTGTATGTGTACTTTTTCCTGTACCGCTTTCGCCCAGAAAGAGTACCGCTTTGCCCCGACATACAATTGTACTGGTGTGGATGGCGACCGTTTGATAAGGCACGGTCATCACGCCATAAGCCATCCAGCAGGCAAAACGTAGTAAACGCGGATCAAGGTTACCCTTTAGGTGGGCTGTATGTCCATTATTGTCTACCCATAGTTCCAGTGTTTCTCCCTCTGGAGGAGTAGATTCGAATATATACCCGTTGGTACAGGTTCCAAACCGATTTATGGTTCCGTTAATATCGATGCTGTAAAGAATCTCTTTCCAAGCTGGTATTTCACTGTCTACTAGAACGAAACGGAAAGTATCTTCATCTTTATTATTTACTTTGAATACTTCGAAGCCCGACATTCTGTCCATGGCATGCATTAATGTTTCGTTTTCTACCTTGATGCGATGTCCGGCAATTAAATAATCTTGTTCCATTTTCTTTATTTTTCTTTAGTATATGTATTTCCGCTGTCCAGATCAAATATCCGGTCACAAAAGGCGAGTGAACTTTCACGGTGGGCTATGATGACTATGGTAAGTTCATGGCGTTGATGAGAAAGTTCTTGCAAGGCATGGTTGATTTCTTGTTCCGTTCGATGGTCTAGTGCTGAAGTTGCTTCATCGAAGAATAGTATTTCCGCTTGTTTATATAGTGCACGGGCTATTCCTATCCGTTGTTTCTGTCCGCCGGACAACCGACTGCCAAATTCGCCTAAAGGCGTATCTAATCCTTGCGGTAGATGTTCTGCCCATTCTTTGAGCTGTGCCTGTTCCAAGGCGTTCATCACTTTTTTGTAATCCACCTGCACCTGTCCCAGGGCTATATTGGTGGCAAGAGTACCCTCTGTTATAAAAATCTCTTGTGGTACATAACCTGCCACTTTATACCATTCTTCCCGATTGTTAACTGTTAACCGTTTTCCGTCTATACGAATTTCCCCACTAATAGGTTCCAGGAATCCAAGCATCAGATTAAATAAAGTGGATTTGCCTGATCCGCTCGTACCTCGTATGCCTACGCATTCACCACGTTTGATATTCAAATTCAGGTCTCTAAAAAGTATATGGCCATCCGGAAAAGCAAAGCTTACACCACACAATTCAATACCTTGTCTGAAGGTGAAGGGAGATTCCGTTTCCATCTCTTTTTGCGGTATATCAGCAATTCCTTCGGCTACTATTTCTAGTGTGTACGAGGCGTTCTGGAGTGTCCCCCAATTATTCAAAATGCTTCGTATGGCAGGTAGTAGCCGGAAGGCTGCAACAGCAAATACGCCGCTCATCAGTCCGAGGTCTTCACGTCCTGCACCTATCAATAATGCTAATCCGCAGACTATAGCTATTTCCGATAAAAATAGCGGGAAAAGTTGGCATATTTCCATTCGCAAGCGATTTCGTGTTATAGATTCTATGCCTTGGTCGAAGAAGGAAATTGTGGTATGGAAAGCATGTGCTACTTCTAGTTCTGCAAAGCCACGAAAGGCTTCCACTACTGTTCGTAACTGCTTTCGGCGTGCTTCCAGTTCCTCTATGCCGTAACGACGTAGATGTTTTCGTACTAATCCTACATATCCTCCGGCCAATGGCAGGAATGCGGCACAGAGTAAGAGTCCTGCAATTGGTTCCCATATTACAAGTGCCGATATCATCAGTAGCACAAGCACCAAATCACTCACTATGCGAAAGACGGGTGCCAATACGCACAAACTGAATGTGTAACATACATAATTCACTTCGTGCCCCAGTTGCAGGCTACTCGTGCCTTTCAGGAAAAGTAATCCCCGGCGATAGTAATTCACAAACATTCTCCGGCTAAAATCTCGATATATATCTAGTAGAAAACGGCTTTGCATACGTGCCAGTAATATAACCAGCCCATTCTTTAGCATTACAAATAATAAAATTATACAGCATAGTGTCAGCATTTTCTCACGGCTACCATCGGGTTCCAGTATAGCTAGTAATACAGGGATCAGTGCAGCTACGCCTGCAAAATCGAGCAAAGCACGTAGCAGTACCATAAACATGACTGCTACACTACGTTTTTGCTGGCGTTCCGATAATAGTTTATATATCTTTTTGATCATAGTTGTAACAGGGCATAGTTTTGAAATAAATCCAACCACATCCCATAGCTAGTGATAGCAAGAAGATTACTGATAGAATTTTTATTTTCGAGGGAGAAACTGGACTAAGTGGAACAGTGGCAGGTTCAATGATAGCAAACACAGGGCGTTTCTTATATACCCTGATTTTGGCAAATTGCAATTGCTGTAATGTTTCGGTGTATTCTTTATAGGCAATATCTTTGGCTATTTGTAAATTGTATAACTCTTTTTGGTAAAGTTTGAGTGATAAGGATTGGTTGGCATCTGCGAAATGGGCATAAGTTTCTTGTGCTTCATAATATCTTTTGCGTGCTTGTTGATAGAGGTTTTCTGCATGCTCCAGATTTATACATTCTTTTTTAGTACGGTAATCTGAGACAAATTTTTGTAATTTAGCCATTACGCTATCCGCTACTGTTGCAGAAACAAGAGGATCCTGCATACGTATATGTAAAGTAACTGTTCTTTTTTTCTTATCTACATCCACATTGATTCTACTATTGATTGCGGCAGCTATAGCAATTTCGCGTTTGGAGAGATGGAAAATGTCTATGGTTTCGCCATGTTGGTGACTAGTAGGTTGTAGGTTGCTGGTATCGTTTGTCTCTTTTTCGCTAAAAATGGTGATTGGGAAGCTAATGATTTGTAATATGCCAACACGGATAGTATTCCACCAAGGTGAACGTTGGTGTGTGGACATATATTCGGATAGCGTTAATGTACTTAGTTCTTTATTGTTGGATAGTGTTATGGGTATGTCAAATAGTGATAGAAGGAAAGGGGTAGAACTAACAACCTCTGGATATAGGCTTGGAATGATAGCATCTTGTATCTTTTTGCCTCCGATACTCACTTCCGATGAGAAGCCTTCGTCTGTATCTATTTTTCCTGATGTACTTTCGGGTACAGTGTAAATGCTCGTTTCATATTCCTTGGGGATACTGATAAAGATTAGTATTCCGATGAGAAGTCCTACCATACTTGTTTTTAATAAAAACATTCTGGCATCCCATAATTTAAAAAGTAAGAGTATATAGTCCGTTTGGGTGGGATCGAGCATTTCTCTTTTCATAAATAATAATCAGAAAATTAGGCTGGGTGATTAAAAAAGGTGAGGCATAAGCCTCACCTTTTTGATAAGTAGCATTATTTAAGAGTAGTTCGATGAACTTATCTTGGTTAAGGATTATTCTTTAGTAATGCTTAAGAAAGTAATATCTGTAGCATTCAACTTTAGAGTATTGTTGTTGAATGTTTTTACACTTTGAGCTGGGCTAATGAACAATTTCACTACCTGGGTATTGCTACCAAATGTAGCATTTGAGCTTACACCTGAAGCAATTGTGAAGGCCTTCTTGAATTTGATTTCTTTTAACTGACTACCACCTGTGCAGCCTTTGAAAATGTCATTATCGAATGAAGTTGCTTCCATGAAATGTACGTACTCCAATGCTGTACAATTTTCGAATACTCCGAGAGGAACTGTTGTAGCACCTACATACATAATCTTCTTGCCATCTTCTGCTGCATCTGCTACACCATAAAGAGTCGTACATCCCTTGAAGGCTTCTTCACCGATTGTAGTTGCAAGAGTTAAATTCATTTCTTTCAATGCTGCACAGTTCATGAATGCTTGGCTTCCTACAGAAGTTGGTAAAACTTGTTGTCCATCTTTCAGAACTTTTTCCAGCGTAGAACATCCACTAAATGCATCAGCTGGAATAACAGTATTCTTGATATTGATTTCTGTTAATGCAACGCAATCCTTGAATGCAGCAGCACCATCTTCACGGAATTCGATAGCACCATTGATAGTTGTTAAAGCAGAGCAACCATTGAATGAGCTGGCACCTACTAACAGACCATCTTTAACAGTAACCGTTGTTAACAGGTTGTAATCACTAAGACTCAAACCTTTAGCCGGGAAAGCAGCACTCATTTGATCAACGCCAGACATATTCAAAGTTACGAGGCTTGCTTTCTTCAAAATCTGAGGATTGATAGTTTCGTCAGCAAATTTGTATGCTGGCATGATTACGTTAACTAAGTTAGTACTTGCATCAAATGCGTCTTTTGCAATTGTAGTTGCTTTCGGAAGATTGATGGTTTCCAAAGCTGTTAAGTTCTTGAATGTATTGGCAGGAATTGTTGCATTCTCTGTTAATTTGATTGAAGTTGCTGCTGTAAATCCTTTCAATGTAGCCAATTCCTCAGTAGTTAATTCAACTTTGGAAATGATGTTTGTAAACTGATTAAGATCATATTCCTGTTCTGTGCCGTCATTCCATTTTACTTTATTCTTACTAGCATTAAAGATTTGAGAGAACGCTCCTTTGTTGACAATCAAAGTGCGGGCACCAACAGTGTTTGTTACCAAATAAGGGAATGAATTGATGTCCAGAGTAGTAGGATTACCACCAATAAATTTGTTATTCATTGTAGATGGCCAGTTTGCATCGGTCTCAACTGTCTTAGGAAGATCAATATGCTCAAAAGAAAACTTCATTAACATCGTTTCTTTAACTCCAGCATCCTTGAAGGCTTTACGATCAATCTTATTGATAGCCATGTATGCAATATTGCCATCCTTAAATTCAAGACCTGTACCACTTTGCAGTTGCAGTTTTATTTCTTGAGCAGCATCGTTAATATCACTTGCCATATCAGTAATATCACCACCATCTGCTTTCACTAGTTTAGATTCTTCCGGCTTTTCGCTATTATAGAGGTAGTGAGCATTAGAACCATAATCTATGTAAGAAGGTGCAATATCTTCTGGGTCAGTGCTACTACCATTATTGTCTGCATCATATCCTTTTGCAGTCAATGTGATAGATTTAAGTTTACCAAAAATATTAGCATATTCTTCATCAATTCCACTAGTTCTGAATACTACGGCAGTAAACGGACGGATGAAATTCAAATCAATTTTCTCACCTACAGCATCGTAAGAGTTTTCTTTAACAGCTGTGGTATGAGAAATCATCATGATTTTCTTTGTAACATCTTGCCCATCAAGAGTTAATTGGTCTTGATCGTTCAATGTTGGTAGATTTGAGAATTCATATTTATCATTTGCTGCTAAAGTTACAGTGGCAGGATAAGTGGCTATGAACTGTGATTTAAACTGTTCGTTAGTAGGATCATTCCAGTTTTTTTCTCCTGGCTCCCATTGGAAATCCAAGATGTTATCATCTTGATAAGCAGTAAATACACCATTAGCTTTGGATTGTGTAGCTTTGTATTTAACAACTTTAGTCTTATCCCAAGCTGTAGTCTCATTAGCGTTAGTAGCACCTGTGGTATTTGTACTCCAAATACTAATTTGATCTTTTTCTGCATACCAGAAGAAGTTATGTATGCCTGAAACGTCATCATATGCCAAATCTCCTCTTGTAGTCGGTGTTTCTACTAATGCACCTTCAAAAGAGATTCCTTTGGTAGCTTCTTTTTGTCCGGAGATTGAATCTATTTCGTTCTCTGCACAACTTGCAGCTAAGGCTAGTATGCCTGCGCAAAATAAAATTTTTTTCATCTGCATTCTTTTTAAATGTTTTTTTTATTTAGATTGTTTTGTTTATAATGCTTAGATGCACGAAACAACAAGGATAAGTATTATTACTGTCTGGAACAGGGTATATCATTGTTTGAATCGTGCGTATAGAAGCCATTATAAAAATTGTTTCATTGAAGTAGTATTACCTAAAATGGATCTTCGCCACCACCAGGCACATCGCCGCTTGGTCCAAAACCTGCTTCTACTTCCACTTCCAGGACTTCCACTTCTGGAGCCTCATACTTCATTTCCTTTTCTACTTTCATACTTACAAATAATTTAATTGTTAATAATATCAATATGTTATTCTCATCATTCTATAACCGGATTTATTCTTGCAGAACTTTACTATTCCTACTTTATAAATAAGCATAGCAAACCGCCTTTTCAGCCTGCAAAGTAAGAAACAAATTTCCTAAATATATTTTTAGTGTATTTCGTTGAATATCTGGATACTAATAATAAGTAAGAGGAGAAAATAGGGAAAGAATAGAATTTCCAAGAAATAGTATTAAACGATGTATAGGTTTAGTAATTAAGTAGTTGTGCCATTGATAGTTAATGGCATTTCAAACTATTTATATATATTGGCACTTTATTCTGGCACCATATTATATAGCAATATAATATGGTAACATGCTTATTTTCAAAACATAACGAGGTAGCCAAACGAGAAAACTCCTATTGCTACAAATTGAGTTAGCACCATTATCAGACACCGGCAATAAAAATCTTATTTACAGCTAAGTAAATAATTCCTTCGGTGACTCTTGGAGAGAAGACTCTCGATAATAATCAACTAACGCAATAAGGGAACCAAACCGTACCTGGACCGAGTCAAGTCCATACCAGATCCGTACTTGCTCCGTATAAAAGTACCTCTACATGGAGCTGGTACGGACTTGACATAGACTTGGTACGGAGCAAGACATACACATGTATGTGTAAAAGGGCACTCTTTTTCTTAAGACTCTAAGCTAGGATAGCTTTTTCTTTTTTCAGTAACCGGACGAAATCAGTCATCAGTTCTTTACTCGATGCTCTCATATAGCGCTGAAATGCTTGGAAAGAACGATGTCCGGAAAGCGACATCACGTAGTTAATCGGATAGCCACGTTTATAAAGATTGGTCACACAACTTCTTCTGGCCGTATGGAAGCTTATCAATTCGTATTTCGGAATTGTTACGATGGTAGTTTCTCCACCACGGTACTCCTTACGGCTAATAGCCTCATTAATACCGCATCGCGCGGCAAGAACCTTAATGATTTTGTTGGCCTTCACCTTATCTATAACCGGAAAGCCAATCTGCTGATAATGTTCAATCAGTGGCGCTATTTCCTTCAATATCGGAATTTCAACCAGCTCTTTCGTTTTTTTTTGGTAGAGCGATATTACTCCCTTCCGTACGGTTGCTTTATTCAACTGCTGTATATCACTAATCCTTAATGCTGTATAACAGGCAATAATAAAAGCATCCCTTACCTCACGCTCCTGGTCACTCTCTGTCTTTGCCAAAGAAAGCTTCTGGATCTCCTTCTCTTGCAGATAAATCTGTTCACTCGAATCAGCAGGCAGTGTAGTCTGAACTTTCAAGAAATAGTTGTTGGTTGTCATCTCGCTGTCATAAGCACGATGCAACAGATTCTTGATTACTTTCAGCGTATTGATGATTGTATTCTGAGTATAATGCTTTCCGGTTTTCCCATAACTGTACTCGTAAAGGTAGTTGGTGAAATCCACAAAGAACTTTTTATTGAAGTCGTCGAACGAACCGATCGGCACTTTCCGTTGCTTGTCGTAATCTTCCAGACGCCCCAACGCAGTGAGGTAGGTAGCCTTGGTACTTTCAATGCCACGCTTTCCTTTGCGATTTACATTCTTTTCATACTCGCCAACCAATCTTCTCAGACAAGCAATCGGATTTTGCAAAAGTTGTTCCTTCTGCTGGTTTTTATCAACGATTTGCCGGACAACAGCAGCCGACAGGTACTCTCCCTTCATAGCAAGTTGTTCGTCCATTTCGCATAAAGACGTTACTAAATTATCAATTTGTTCATTAATATATTTCAACCGAAGCCTCTCCCGTATGTTCAAGCCTCCGTTCTGATAGCATCGATATATTTCATGATTCCAATACTGTGGCTCTACACGGAGTTTTGTATAAACTCTGATTCTCCGTTTATTGATAGTTGTCACAAGCATTATTTGCGTCAGTTTATTCTTTTCACTGACCTGCTTTAGATTGAATCTAATTTTCATTTCTTTTTCTTCCTTTCAGTTTAGTGGTAATTGTTCCATAATTATCAAGATTATAGTGATATATAAACAAAGAGTGCCCATCTTATTTTCAATAAGAATCCATAAGAAAGCTATAAAAAAGTTTGTATTTATGCATTTTCGTTGAAAAGCATAAAAAAAAAGCTTTATTTTGTTTGTAGATGTCAATAAAATATCTACCTTTGGCTCGCAAAAGCGTGTAGAATAGAGATATGTTTTCACGATAAAGGAGAATTTGCCATATTTTTACCTGAAAAGATAAAAAAATAACGAATTCTTTTGAATTTAGGAAATTTGTTTTTAGCGTTTTATCGTGATACATAGAACTTAATAGGTCATATATCACGCCTATTTAGTAAGAGAATTTCTCTTTAATGTTAACCTCAGGTATATATACAAAGAATACATCTGCTATTTTCAATACAAAAAAGAGTGTACCAAAACAGAATAATTTAATTTATCTGATTATAATACTATCTCATTATATGCAATGAGTTATAGCAAACTATTAATATTTCTCCAGTAAATGTAACAGGAAAGAACTATCCTATGATTCCACAGTTACCCAAAGCATCCACCCACTTTTGGGCATCAACTAAGGCTTGATCTTTGGATATGCCGTAATGATTCATTAATACTTCTGCAGCATCTTCCAAAGAAAATTCTCTTCCTTGCAATTCTTTCCAAAGAAGCAGTGCTGTATTATTAAGTGAAATTACTTTAGTCATATCAGACTGGGACTTTCCTTGCTCGACGATCAGGTTTTCACCTGCAATCTCCCGAACTTTATAATTCTCTTTAATTTTCATAGTGACAAACATTAAATTAGTGTTTCAAGAAATGCAAAGGTAAACATTCTCTTGAAAATTGTATACTATAATATAAAAAAAGAGTCTATAACAGATTTAATTGTTTTTTATCAGTGATTATCTTCCATCTATTAAGGTGGCAATCTCTCTTTATGCGAGTATTAATTCAGCACCAAGTTATTACGAGGGAGGAAAGTGGTATAGCTACATGGCTTCACTGAGTGTGTTCGATGGCTCTTTGTAAATGCATTTCTTGTTGCTAGTGCCTGAAAATGGTGTCATTGCTATTTAAAAAAGTGAGTTTCTTGTCATTTATAAAATCCGTTTCTTATTGAAAATAAGAGAATTACTATCGTGTGCTTTTATTCTATAAGGTGCAAGAAAGAGGTGTCAATATATGCAGAAGAATAAAATAAGATGTTTTCTACTAAATACGTAATAAGCTGTTTCTTAATATATTGATTCATTCTTTTTGATTATAACAAATTCTTTTCTTTTTATTTTAAAAGATTTCTTCCAAGCATATAATAATCAGATAATCAATAAAATACCACTCAAATATATTTAGGAAATTTGTTTCTTACTTTGCAGGCTGAAAGGAGCTTTTACTGGTCTTCTTTATAGAAATATTTGCAAGATCGTAAGAACTGGCTTGATTTTTTTATATAGTATAGAAAAGTGTATTACTAGTTAATAATGAAGAGATTTTTAATATTACTAACAATTTAAATTTATGATTATGAAAGTAGAAAAGGAAATGAAGTATGAAGCTCCAAAAGTGGAAGTTCTGAAAGTAGAAGTAGAATTAGGTTTCGCTGCTTCTGGTATTGAAGGTCCCGGGATAGGTGGAGACGACGGTGACTTTAGTGGTGGCGACGACTAAATAAAAGTTGTTGAATCTAGGCGAACGTATATCAATTAATGTATTTAAAATTTAAACTAATTGCAATGAAAACAAAACATTTATTAATGGCTTGTGCGCTGCCTGCTTTATTTGTAGCATGTAGCCAGGAAGAGGCTCTGGTGAACGTAGAACCGGAAGTACAATACAAAGGGAAACCGTTGGAGAACGTCACTCTATCCTTTAATAAAGAAACAAATGTCGCAACCAGAATGGTAAATGACGGTTGGAATTTAAAGTGGAAGGCAGGAGACCAAGTTGGACTAGTTTGGGTGAATGCACCGGAAATTCAACAACAACTTACTAAGGGGAAAGAATATGATCCGACTGTACTTCCAACTACTGCATTTTGGGCAAGTAATACCCGTATGACTTGCAACGATCCTGACAATAATATTTTTGGAATGCAGGATGGTCAGGTATTAGAAGGCCAATACTTTGCTTACTATCCTTATTCTGACAGATATAAAGTAGATGGTAAGTTTGGCTTGAGTGTTGATGCAATACAATCTCAGGGAAGTACGGACTTGACCCAGCCGACAGAGGTACTGTCTTATGTTGTGGACAATATGCCGTGGGTGTCAAGAAGAGTAGATGAGCAAACTCAAGAAACAAACAAAAATGCTACTTACATTTATCCGTTGCAAAATGAAGAGGCCGGCATGTCGAAAGCTATTAATATGGAGATGTTTCGTTTTGCCAACATGTTGGATGCTCGTGTGACCTTTAAAGCAGGTTCGCAGACAATTATAAATCCTGAAAAGATACAGATTGAAAGCGTTGACCTGATAGTGACAACCCAAAATGAAGGTTGGGCTGTAGACAAAATTGCGACTTCCGGTCTGTTTGACATGAGTAAGATCAAAAGATATAATAAGGGTGCATATGATGAATTTGGTATTCCATCGTTGAGCGGTACTTCCAAATACGCATTGCCTACGATAGAAACTCAGGAGGGGCTGTTTGTCAATGATAATAAAGTTTCAAGCATCACTACTATTATCGAACAACCTGTGGCTAAATCTACTGGTCGCGTAAATTTCCTGTTGATGCCTTACACAGAAAAAAACAGCTATTTTACGAAAGAATACTATAAATTGGCTTTGGTTATCCATACTAACTATGGTGTTGTGACAGTTGAAGAAAGCGACTGGTATAAAAGTAAAAAAAGCGATCCTACTGGTATGCTCGTTTTAGGTCCTAATGCAGTAGAGAGTGATAAATTTGTCAAGATCAACGATATTGAAGCATTCTACGCAGGTGGATGGGCTGCAAGAACAGGAGCATTCTGTACTCGTTTTATAGAAGTAAATGTAGATGATTTGGAATTTGAAACCAACTGTATTAAAACTCAGAACGATTTGCTTGCTACCATCGAACGTATCAATAGCAGAAATGTAACGAATAGGCGCTTTGATCTCTGTGTTGACGGTGATGACGCTAACAATGTTTTGGAATTGACTGATTTCGACTGGTCTGCTGAAAGTGATAACGAAGCTATCAAAACATTCATTACTGCAGGCAATACATTACGTTTGAAGGAACACTCAGATAAACAAGTGACTATCAAATTTAATGGTAATAACAAGATTGGCGCTGGTCAGTTGACTAATCTTTCTAACAAAATAGATATAGTAGTTTCAGAAAATGCAGTTCTGGATGTAAACGCTGATTTCACAACAGGTATTTTTGTAACAGAGCAAAACTCTATTCTGAACGTTAACGGTGCAAAATTGACTACTGGTGTTGCAACTTTGAATGGAAGCACTAACATTTTAGTTACGAATGAAGAAGCTGGTGAATTGAATGTTGCAAACAAGAGTGAGAACAAGGGTACTATGGAAGTTAAGGGTATCCTGAGTTTCAAGGGTAATGCAGTCGTAAGTAATACAGGCACTATCAACTTATACTATACTGCTCAGTTGACGGGTGTTACCGGCCAAGTAGCAACATTGAACAACAGCAATGTTATCAACTATTATTATGCTAAGAGTGGAGACAAGAAAAATGTCAATATTACTAACGTAGAGGATGGTCAATTCATTGCTGAGTACAATGATGGTATTGTTCCTGGAACAGGTGACAATGAAAAGAAGGCAGATTTCATGAAGAACGCCAATTCTTATGGTGTAACTCACTATATCATTTCTAAGGCTTCTGACGCCAACTCTGAAGCTTGGAGCTTGACCAATGCTACTAAGATCACAGTAAAAAAAGGCGTTACATTGACATTTAACCCGACTAAGGCTTCTACTATGGGACTTACAGCATCGAAAGCTCTGCTGTACTTCGAAGGTAATAATGAATTAGCTTCTACAGGTGACTATGCTAGTTATGCAAAAGTTGCAGTGAAAGACATCACCTTAGCATACGGTATAAAATTGACGAATAATGTAGAAGTTGTCTTGACTGGCAAATTCCAGGCAGAAGTTGACAATAACAATTCCACAACCTACACTGTAGACAATAAGGGGTATATTTATGGTGGTATCCGTGTTAGCCAGTCTGGTACAATTACTTGGTTGGGTAAGGAATACGGAGTCAAGAAGTAATATACCTTTGAATTAAAGAAGAATGAGTCTATTCATTCTTCTTTAAAAGGAAAAACTGACTGGATAGGATTATATAATCTGAATGTTTAATTTTCGCTTGTCAAGACATTCGTCTTGGCAAGCGTTTTTTTTCAGAAGAAGTTCCGAGTGAAACTAAGATGAATAGCAATACTATAAACGAGAGGAAAGATATGAGACCACCATCTTCTCAAGAACAGGAGATTAATCTATTGGAACTGGTAAAGAAAGTCTGGGACTCGCGGAAATTGATTTTGAGAATGTGTGGTATCGGAGCTATTGTAGGGTTAGTTATAGGCTTCAGCACTCCTAAGGAATATACAGCAAGTACCCTTATTGCCCCGGAAAGCAGAAGGGCTTATCCGGGTAAAAGTGCATTAGTAAATATGGAAGATGACAATCTGAGTTCATCAATCACAGGTGAAAAAGATGCCATTTTTCCGGTTTTATATCCGGAAATCATCAATTCGACGCCGTTTCTTATACGGCTTTTCGACATCAAGGTACGCGAACAGAAAGATAGTGTTTCGATTCCTCTTTCGCAGTATCTAAAAGAACGCCAGAAAGCGCCATGGTGGAGAATTATTACTTCAGTTCCGTTCAAACTGACTGGATGGATCGTATCTCTATTCAAAGATGAATCAAATGAAGATAGCGGGCAAACTGGGACAAAGATGGGTATAAACCCTTTTCGGCTGACTCGCAAAGAAGCAGGCATGGCAGGTGCTATCGCTTCGAGAATCAATATCGGGGTGGACAAAAAGAAAAGAACTATAACCATATTTGTCACCATGCAAGATCCGTTAGTTGCAGCTACTGTGGCAGATATCGTACGAGTATACTTGAAAGAATATATAACGGAATACAGGACAGGTAAAGCACGCAAATTCCTGAAATATACAGAAGAACTTCGTAAAGAGGCACAGGAGGAATATTACAGTGCACAGGAGAAATATACCCGGTATGCGGATGTTAACCGAGGGTTAGTGAAGTTAACCTCACGCGCTGAACTGGTAAGGTTACGGAATGAAATGAAGCTGGCTCAAACTACCTACAATCAGACGAAACAACTGGTTCAGGCAGCTATGGCAAGAGTAGAGAAGATAAGGCCTGTTTATGCGGTTATCCAGCCGGTAGTAGTTCCACTTAAACCCTCTAAACCCAGGAAGATGACGATTCTTGTGATGTATGTCTTTTTGAGTGGTGCAGGAAGTTTGGTCTGGGTATTGTTTGCCAAAGGCTTCCTTAAAGATCTAAAAAAGAGAAGAGTAGCAGATGGTTAGAAATATTGTTCGATTGTTGTCAGAAGAGCAACGCAGGCGTGGTGTATGGGTAGTATTCTCTGTATTAACACGTGCCATACTCGACTTTGCAGGAATAGCGGCACTGGTGCCAATATTATTAATAGTGGTAAAAGATGGCGGTCGGAGTATGATGCTGGCAGTATGCGGTGTCGTATTACTGTTTGTATTGCTAAAGAACACCTTAGTTATGCTTCTGGCACATGTACAAAGCTGTTATCAGTTGGAAATATATCGGGAGTTTAGTACCCGTATGTTTGCCAATTATTATCATCGAGGGCTACTCTATTTAAAAGGAAAAAGCAGTGTAAGGCTTGGGCATGAAGTGAATCATGTATGCTATATGTTCAGTTTATGCGTATTGGCCCCTGTTTTCCGTATAGCAGGAGAAGCGGTACTGATATTGTTAATAGTATTGGCACTTATCATCTGGAAACCATATGCCGGTTGTTTGCTCTGTGGAGCGTTCCTGTTCTTATCGGTATTGTATATCTGTTTAGTTAAGAAACGCCTGCGACGTTATGGTATGGAGGAATTGGAAGCACGTCGCAAGCAGAGCCGTACGGTGGTGGAAGCCTTTTGTGGATATGCAGAACTGGAAATTGCCCAAGCATTTTATACTTCTCTTGCTTCCTTCAATCAAGGTCTGGATTCTATTATTGGGAACCGTTTGCGTATGGAAGTGTACCAACTTTTTCCATCCTTCCTTTCTGAAGTAGCCATAGTGATCGGACTGGCATTGCTGATTGGTACGGGAAGTGGTGACCTGGGATTGATAAGCGGTGTGTTTGCAGTAGCGGCTTTCAGACTAATTCCTGCAGTGAGATCCGTATTGAATAGTTGGGTAACGCTTCAAAATGCTTCGCATACCATAACGGTAGTGGAAGAAGGTATTACTGTTATAAGTGACGAATTACCCAAAAACTTACCAAGTGAATCTCTTTTAGAATTTACCCATACCCTTGAATTGTGTGGGCTGGAATTCGCATTTCCTGATGGACATACACTTTTCAGCGGTTTAGATCTGGTTGTCAGTCGTGGTGAACGTATCGGTGTACGCGGAGCAAGCGGTTCGGGGAAATCGACTCTCTTTAACCTGATGCTCGGCTTCTTTCCACCTACATCCGGCGAGATACTTATAGATGGCAGGAAACTGACCTCTACTAACCGAAGTGAGTGGCATAAACTGGTGGGATATGTACCGCAGGAAATATTTATTATAGAAGGGACACTCGCTGATAACATTGCACTTGGGCAATCGCAAGTTGACCTTACAAAGGTGATGCAGGTTCTGGAACAAGTGCAACTGAAGGAATGGGCAGATGAATTACCACAAGGATTGGACACACCATTAGGCGAATACGGTAGCCGATTGTCCGGTGGTCAGAAACAACGGATTGGCATTGCACGAGCACTTTACAAGGAGGCTGAAGTACTGTTCTTTGATGAAGCCACTTCTGCTCTGGATAACAAGACGGAACAGGAAATTAATCATGCTTTGGAAATGCTTTCACGAGAGCATCGTGAACTGACATTGATTGTCATAGCCCACCGTGAAAGCTCGTTGTCCTTTTGTGACCGAATATTCGATCTGGACACGTGTGATATAGTATATAACAATAAAGAATAAAAGAAATGGAACAGGATTATTTAATAGCCGGACATCGTATCCGTGTGGAAGGGGATAGATTGGTACAAAGGATAGAAGCATTACCCGGCTTTCCGGTATTTAAAACTAAATCCGGTGGTGAACCGCTTTGCCAGTTTATAACAACTCTCAATCAAGCACCGGTGTTTGAACAAGTGTACTATCGTAGTGAAATAGACGGCATTGTCAGCCGTTTTGGACGTTATACCGACGGGTATGTTTTTGATATGACCTTCCCGGATGCTGAACCATTGAGTATGTGGATGATACAAGATGCCCGTATTGCTTATTTTACGGGCAACTTTGCACCTATATTACTACGCTTTGCCTGCTGGATTGCGTATGGAGTGGCTGCAACTCCTTTCGAAACAGTGGCCATTCATACCAGTACCATTTGCTATCAAGGTAAAGCTGTGTTCTTTTTGGGAGAGAGTGGTACTGGAAAAAGTACGCACACCCGTTTGTGGCGCGAAAACATAGAGGGGGCTGTTTTGCTGAATGATGACAGTCCTATTCTTCGCATCATAGACGGAAAACCATGGGTATATGGTAGTCCATGGAGTGGAAAGACACCTTGCTACAAGAATGAGAGTTATCCGTTAGCAGCCTGTGTACGATTGTCGCAAGCTACATTCAATAAAATAGAACGGCTAAATATAGCTCAGGGCTATGGAGCTTTACACCCTTCATGTCCTCCTTGTTTTGCCTATGATGATGCATTGTATGACTCTATCAGTGGGACTTTGAGTAACTTACTTTCGAACGTGCCGGTTTATCATCTGTCTTGTCTTCCTGATGCGGCGGCGGCTCGTCTTTCTTGTGAAACTATTTTCGGAGTATGTGAAAAATAACGGTATCCAATGACTTTTTTGCCGGAGTGGCTGAGGCTTTAAAACAAGGGCAAACTTTGACACTTTTGATTGATGGGCAAAGCATGTATCCTTTTATCAGGGGAGGGGTAGACCAGGTGGAAGTGGTTCCTTATCCTTCTGAGGATGAACTACCTGCCTGGTGCTGCCCTTTTTATTAATGGGAATGGTGGTATCGACTACGTTTTTTACGTCGTTGGTTGTTACCTGCCTTTAAGATGTTGCACATCGGATAGAGTATTTAACTAAAATTATTACGGAAAAATTTCCTTAATTACGAATGTCGTTGTACTTTTGTCGCAACTTTATAACACATATAAACAAAAAATTGAAGATTATGTCAAAAGTAACCGTAGTAGGTGCAGGTAACGTAGGTGCTACATGCGCTAATGTGTTGGCCTTTAATGAAGTGGCTGACGAAGTGGTAATGCTGGATGTTAAAGAAGGCGTTTCAGAAGGTAAGGCAATGGATATGATGCAGACTGCTCAATTGTTGGGTTTTGATACCACCATTGTGGGCTGTACCAATGACTATGAGAAGACTGCAAACTCTGACGTTATCGTTATTACATCAGGTATTCCCCGTAAGCCGGGTATGACTCGTGAAGAGTTGATCGGTGTAAATGCCGGTATCGTGAAAACAGTTGCTGAAAATGCATTGAAATATTCTCCCAACGCTATCCTTGTAGTTATTTCTAATCCGATGGATACAATGACTTATCTGGCATTGAAATCTTTGGGTCTGCCTAAGAACCGCGTTATCGGTATGGGTGGTGCTTTGGATAGCTCTCGTTTCAAATACTTCCTGTCTCAGGCTTTGGGTTGCAATGCAAACGAAGTAGAAGGTATGGTAATCGGTGGCCATGGTGATACAACTATGATTCCTTTGGCTCGTCTGGCTACATACAAAGGACAGCCGGTTAGCGCACTGTTGAGCGAAGAAAAATTGAGCGAAGTTGTTGCTTCTACTATGGTAGGTGGTGCAACTCTGACTAAGTTGCTGGGTACTTCCGCATGGTATGCGCCGGGTGCAGCAGGAGCTTATGTAGTTGAGTCTATCATTCACAACCAGAAGAAGATGATTCCTTGCTCTGTATTGCTGGAAGGCGAATATGGTGAATCTGATCTTTGTATCGGTGTTCCCGTTATCCTGGGCAGGAACGGTATTGAAAAAATCGTTGAACTGGAACTGACTGCTGACGAAAAAGAAAAATTTGCTGCCAGCGCTAAAGCTGTTCACGGAACCAACGCTGCATTGAAAGAGGTAGGTGCTCTCTAATCGGGAAAACTATTTCATACATAAATAAATTATTAGGGGGTTGATTCCATCAGGAATCAACCCCCTAATTTTGCCATGTATTCAATCTCAGAAGTAGTCTGATAATGTTATTTATCTTACATCCGCCCCCCACATCAATTTATTGCGAAGCGTATCAAAGAAAATATGATTGAAGCGCTTGATTACCTTAATACTGTAATCAGCCCGTGAGATTCGCAAGCGGGTTGTCTCTTTGCAGGATTCACTACGCCCGTCGATGGCAACCAGAAAATTGTGGCTGCGACTTTCAACATCAAGGGTGATTTCCCAATCATCACAAATGACGATAGGACGGACATTCAGGCTATGCGGAGCCACCGGAGTGATAGCGATCGTTTTGCTATGAGGCACGATAACCGGACCACCGACACTCAGCGAATAAGCTGTGGAACCGGTAGGGGTGGATACCACCAGCCCGTCCGCTTGATAAGTGGTGAGATGGGCCCCATTGATAG
The DNA here is from genome assembly GCF_000172175.1 of Bacteroides intestinalis DSM 17393. Classification (NCBI taxonomy): domain Bacteria; kingdom Pseudomonadati; phylum Bacteroidota; class Bacteroidia; order Bacteroidales; family Bacteroidaceae; genus Bacteroides; species Bacteroides intestinalis. Next base: position 138,121 of record NZ_ABJL02000001.1, read on the forward strand.
CAGTATGAATACTGATCATTGAAGAACTGTCGCGTTTCAATACAGCAATTTCATTGAGTGCATAAGGCGATTCCATCAATTTTTTATCATCACAATGTAATTGCAACACGCTACGTTCTTCCACCTTGTAGTGGTTATTATAAATCTCATCGAAAGTCTCTTCCATCTCTTCCGGAGAAATGTCTGCCAGGAAACCGAGGCGGCCGGTATTGATGCCCAGAATGGGGATATTCTTTTTGCCTACCCGGCTGGCTGCTTTTAGGAACGTACCGTCGCCCCCGATACTGATGACCATATCTGCTGTAAAATCGTCTCCGTCAAAGAGTTCGGCGGAAGCGATAGTCATGTGCAGGTCGGAAGTCAGGAAGTTATAGAACTCCCTGCAAATGCAAAGCTGGGCATTACGCCGTTCCAGCAAGCGGAATAAAGTTTCCGCATGTGTTGATTTTTTGGCTTGGTAAGTATTTCCAAATATGGCAAATTTCATCGTCTGTACTTTCTTAATGAAATGCAAATATGGTGTTTTTTTCTCAGAACGCTGCCAATGTATCGCTATTATTTGTACATTTGCGGCAAACTATGATCCGAATTATGACTAGATTAAGTGTAAACATAAACAAGATTGCGACGTTGCGTAATGCGCGTGGAGGGGATGTACCTAATGTGGTGAAAGTAGCACTGGATTGTGAAAGCTTTGGTGCGGAAGGAATTACCGTACATCCACGCCCTGATGAACGTCATATACGCCAGAGGGATGTGTATGATCTTCGCCCGTTGCTTCGTACTGAATTTAATATCGAAGGATATCCTGCCCCCGAATTTATTGATTTGGTATTGAAAGTGAAGCCGCATCAGGTGACTCTGGTTCCGGATAGTCCGACTCAGTTGACTTCTAATGCAGGCTGGGATACCAAGCAGAATCTGGAATTTCTGACCGAAGTACTCGAAACATTTAATGATGCAGGCATCCGTACTTCCGTATTTGTATCGGCGGATGCGGAGATGATAGAGTATGCTGCCAAAGCTGGTGCCGACCGGGTGGAACTCTATACCGAACCCTATGCGACCGCTTATCCGCAGAATAAGGAAGCCGCCGTTGCTCCTTTTGTAGAGGCAGCCAAAGTGGCACGTAGTCTGGGGCTGGGGCTGAATGCCGGTCATGACCTGAGTTTGGTGAATCTGAATTATTTATATCAAAACATTCCATGGATGGATGAAGTCTCTATCGGACACTCGCTGATAAGCGATGCTCTGTATCTGGGATTGGAACGTACCATTCAGGAATATAAAAACTGTCTTCGTTGATGAATGTAATGTTGTTATTAGCCCAAGTGGCTCCGGCGCTGACCGATTCTATTGCGGGCGCCAATCCGGTATTGACTCCGGTAGCTGGTCCTGAAGAGATGAACTTATGGAGTATGGCTGTCAAGGGTGGTTGGATTATGATCGTTCTTGGCCTGCTGTCCATTCTTTGTTTCTACATCTTGTTCGAACGCAACTATGTGATCAGGAAAGCCGGCAAAGAGGACCCGATGTTCATGGATAAGATAAAGGATTATATCTTGGATGGAGAAATAAAAGCTGCCATAGCCTATTGCCGCAGCGTAAATACTCCGGCTGCCCGTATGATTGAGAAAGGTATCAGCCGTTTGGGACGTCCGGTGAATGATGTGCAGGCTGCCATTGAGAATGTGGGAAATATTGAGGTAGCGAAACTGGAAAAAGGATTGACGATTATGGCAACCATCTCCGGAGGTGCGCCGATGATTGGTTTCCTCGGTACGGTGACCGGTATGGTGCGTGCTTTTTACGAAATGGCCAATGCAGGCAACAACATCGATATCACATTGCTTTCGGGCGGTATCTACGAAGCTATGATCACTACGGTAGGTGGCTTGATCGTGGGTATTATTGCGATGTTTGCCTATAACTACCTCGTGACTCTGGTGGACGGCGTGGTGAATAAGATGGAGGCTAAGACCATGGCATTCATGGACCTCTTGAATGAACCCGCTTCCTAAGTAATTAATAATTAGTAATTAATAATTGAACTAAGCGTGCTACAACGTAGAGCTAAAATATCGCCCAATTTCAGTATGGCATCCATGACGGACGTCATCTTCCTGTTGCTGATCTTCTTTATGATCACGTCTACGGTTGTTTCGCCGAATGCTATCAAGGTGTTGCTTCCGCAGGGAAAACAGCAGACGTCGGCTAAGCCCTTGACGCGGGTTATTATCGATAAGGACCTGAATTTTTACGCGGCGTTTGGAAATGATAAGGAGCAGGCGATTTCTTTGGAAGAATTGACTCCTTTCCTGCAATCGTGCGCTGCGAAAGAACCGGAAATGTATGTGGCGCTTTATGCTGATGAAGCTGTGCCTTACCGGGAGATCGTGAAAGTGCTGAATATTGCCAATGAGAATAAGTTCAAGATGGTGCTGGCTACACGTCCGCCGGAAAGCAAATAAATGTACGATGGCTAAATTGTACATTGTAAATGGTTAAATAGTAAATGGCAATGGTGAATCCGAAGAAGAAAGGCAAATATATAGGAATAGTAGGTGCGTTGCTGGTACATGTAGCGTTCATTCTCCTGTTGATACTGGTGGGCTTCGCTTTGCCGGAGCAGCAGGATGAAGACGGTATGCCGGTAATGCTGGGTGAAGTGCCCAATGCATTTGGAAGTGCTGACCCTTCCCTGGTAAAAGTGGATGTGATGCCCGAGACCGTTGCTCCTAAAGTACAGGAGACGGTAGAACAGGAGATGCTTACACAGGAGGATGAAGAAACCGTTGTTATCAAGCCCAAAGCGGAACCTAAAAAGGAAGAAGTAAAGAAGAAGCCGGAAAAACCGGAGAAGACGGAAGCCGAGAAAGCGGAAGAAGCCCGGAAGTTGGCGGAAGCTAAAGCTGAGCGGGAACGGAGGGAGGCGGAAGAGGCTGCCCGCAAGAGGGTGGCAGGTGCCTTCGGAAAAGGAGCGCAAATGGGAAGCAAAGGTACGACTGAGGGAACAGGTATCCAGGGAAGTCCCACCGGAAATGCGCCAGAAGGTGCGTCGAGTGGAACGGGAGGTTATGGAACTTTTGACCTCGGCGGACGTTCTATAGGACAAGGAGGTTTGCCGCGTCCGGCATATAATGTGCAGGATGAAGGGATTGTGGTGGTTTCTATTACTGTAAATCCGGCAGGACATGTTATTGCTACTAGGATTGACCGGAAGACCAATACCATAAATTCTGCCTTGCGGAAGGCGGCTGAAGATGCTGCTAAGAAAGCGCGCTTCAATAAAGTAGAGGGCTTGAATAACCAGACAGGGACGATAACATATTACTTTAAACTAAAATAATAAGGAGAACAATTATGGGTACAGTTTATGTTTTTTTTGCAGACGGATTTGAAGAAGTGGAAGCTTTCACCTCTGTGGATGTAATGAGACGTGCAGGGCTGAACGTGGAAATGATAACGGTGACTCCCGATGAGATAGTAACAGGTGCACATGATGTACCAGTGCTTTGCGATAAGAATGTAGTGAACTGTGATTTCTATGACGCAGATTTAGTTCTTTTACCCGGTGGAATGCCCGGAGCAGCTACTTTGGAGAAGTGCCCGGAACTTCGGAAACTGGTCTTGGATTTTGCTGAAAAGAATAAACCGATTGCTGCCATTTGTGCCGCTCCTATGATGTTGGGTAAGCTTGGCTTGCTGAAAGGCCGCAAGGCAACTTGCTATCCCGGCTTTGAACAATATCTGGAAGGTGCTGAATGTACAGGTGCTCCGGTGGAAAGAGACGGTAATATCATTACCGGAAAAGGACCGGGTGCTGCGATGGAATTTGCTCTGACGGTTGTAGATATGATGCTCGGAAAAGAGAAGGTACAGGAACTGAAAGAGGCAATGTGTGTCATCTAACTTTCATTTTTAATTGATGGAGTATGCTCTGATAGTTGCCGGTGGTAAAGGGTTGCGCATGGGAGGCGAACTTCCCAAACAGTTTCTGCCTATAGGTGGAAAACCTGTTTTGATGCGTACTTTGGAAGCCTTTTATGCCTACAATCCGGAGATACATATAATATTGGTGCTCCCGCTTAGCCAGCAGTCTTATTGGACAGAGCTATGTGCGGAGCATTCTTTTTCTTTGCCGCATACAGTGGCGGACGGAGGTGAAACACGCTTCCATTCAGTAAAGAACGGATTGTCTCACGTAACCACTCCGGGATTGGTTGGTGTCCATGATGGGGTACGTCCGTTTGTTTCCCGGGAAGTCATAGCCCGTTGTTATGAATTGGCTGCTGAAAAAAAAGCGGTGATTCCCGTGATAGATGTGGTGGAGACTGTACGTCATCTCAAAGGAGAAGAAAGTGTGACCGTCAGCCGGGATGAGTATAAATTGGTACAAACTCCCCAGGTGTTTGATGCCGATTTACTGAAACAGGCCTATGAACAACCTTATACTTCTTTCTTTACGGACGACGCTTCGGTAGTGGAAGCGATGGGAGTATCTGTATACCTCGCGGCAGGTAATCGGGAAAACATTAAAATTACGACTCCCTTTGATTTGAAAATAGCCGCTGCTTTGTTGGATTCATGTTTGATTTAGCTTCTCGTGACATAAAATACCTGTCGGGTGTAGGGCCGCAACGCGCCTCAGTGCTCAATAAGGAATTGAATATCTATTCCCTTCACGACTTATTGTATTATTTCCCCTATAAATATGTAGACCGTAGCCGTATCTATTATATCCATGAGATAGACGGTACGATGCCTTATATCCAGCTAAAAGGTGAAATCCTGGGCTTTGAGACGATTGGAGAAGGTAGGCAACGCCGTCTGATTGCCCATTTCTCGGATGGTACGGGGATTGTGGATTTAGTCTGGTTTCAGGGAATTAAATTTCTCGTCGGTAAGTATAAGGTACATCAGGAATATATTGTATTTGGTAAACCCAGCGTCTTTAACGGACGGATCAACATTGCTCATCCGGATATAGATAATGCTTCGGAACTGAAGCTCTCGACAATGGGATTGCAACCTTATTATAATACAACGGAGAAAATGAAGCGGAGTTCCCTCAATTCTCATGCAATTGAGAAGATGATGAGCGCCGTAGTGCAGCAACTCCGCGAACCGCTGCCTGAAACGCTTTCTCCCGCTATATTGACAGAGCATCATTTGATGCCACTGACGGAGGCCTTGATGAATATTCATTTTCCGGCAAATCCGGAATTGCTTCGTAAAGCGCAATATCGCTTGAAGTTTGAAGAACTTTTTTATGTACAGTTGAATATTCTCCGCTATGCCAAAGACAGGCAACGGAAATACCGTGGATATGTATTTGAAACGGTAGGAGAGATATTCAATACTTTCTATGCCAAGAATCTGCCTTTCGAACTGACCGGCGCTCAGAAGCGTGTGCTGAAAGAAATACGCCGGGATGTGGGGAGCGGTAAGCAAATGAACCGTCTGTTGCAGGGGGATGTAGGTAGTGGGAAAACGCTGGTGGCACTGATGAGTATGCTGATAGCGTTGGATAACGGTTACCAGGCTTGTATGATGGCGCCTACCGAGATTCTGGCTAATCAGCATTTTGAAACAATCCGCGAGTTGTTGTACGGAATGGATATACGCGTGGAATTGCTAACCGGTTCTGTGAAAGGAAAAAAGCGGGAAGCCATTCTCACCGGTCTGTTAACAGGAGATGTACGAATACTGATAGGTACGCATGCCGTGATAGAAGATACCGTGAATTTCTCTTCACTGGGGCTGGTCGTGATAGATGAACAACACCGTTTCGGTGTGGCACAACGCGCACGTTTATGGACTAAGAATGCACAGCCCCCCCATGTGCTAGTCATGACAGCTACCCCTATTCCGCGTACGCTGGCTATGACATTATACGGTGATCTCGATGTTTCCGTCATTGATGAACTGCCGCCGGGACGTAAACCTATTGTGACCATTCATAAATATGATGCGCACCGTGTAAGCTTGTACCAATCCGTCCATAGGCAGATTGCAGAGGGCAGACAGGTATATATTGTATATCCTTTGATTAAGGAAAGTGAGAAAATCGACTTGAAGAACCTGGAAGAAGGCTACCTTCATATTTGTGAGGAATTTCCGGGTTGTAAAGTCTGCAAAGTGCATGGCAAGATGAAAGCAGTTGAGAAGGATGCGCAGATGCAGCTTTTTGTTTCGGGCGAAGCACAGATAATGGTAGCGACTACTGTGATTGAGGTAGGCGTAAATGTACCGAATGCTTCCGTGATGATTATTGAGAATGCAGAGCGCTTCGGTTTGTCACAGCTCCATCAGTTGCGTGGTCGTGTAGGTCGTGGAGCAGAACAGTCTTATTGTATTTTAGTGACCGGATACAAGTTGGTAGAGGAAACCCGCAAGCGTCTGGAAATTATGGTGCGGACAAATGACGGCTTTGAAATAGCTGAAGCCGATCTGAAGCTACGAGGTCCCGGTGATTTGGAAGGCACACAGCAAAGTGGTATTGCCTTCGACCTGAAAATTGCCGATATAGCGCGCGACGGACAACTGCTGCAATATGTGCGCAATGTTGCTGAAGAAGTGGTGGATGCTGATCCTACTGGTATTCGTCCGGAGAATGAAATCCTGTGGCGTCAGCTAAAGGCACTTCGGAAAACTAACGTTAATTGGGCTTCCATTAGTTGAATAACGGTTAAACATACACTTTATTTGCATTTTTATGTTGTAAAACATATTAGCTCTTATCTTTCCGATACACAGGGAGTTAGGGAATGTTTTAATATGTATCTTTTAGTCCCTTACCGAAAAAATAGTTAAGAACAGCCTTTTCATTTAGAGAAGAAATACTACCTTTGGGAGAATTTTTTAAAAGAATGACGAAACGGAATGAATTTCAATTGCATTAAAACGATTCTAATAGCTGCGACGGCAATGGTCAGCCTGAATTCTTTTTCTCAGGATTTGATTGCCCGACAAGCCCCCATCGACAGGAAACTAAAGAGCGTTGACTCGTTGGCTTTACAGAAACAGATACGTGCTGAACAATCTGCTTATCCAGGTCTAAGTCTATATCCGACTTGGAACAATGAGTATGTACAAGCTTATGGCGATGCTATCGTTCCTGAAAGCTATAAAGTGGACCTGACAGGTTTCTGTATGCCTACCACGCATACGAAGATTACCGATGTATTCGGTTATCGCCCCAGAAGACGCAGAATGCACTATGGCTTGGATGTTAAAGTATTCATCGGTGATACGATTCGAGCAGCTTTCGATGGTAAAGTACGCGTAGTAAAGAATCAGGGACGCCGTGGCTATGGTAAGTATATCGTTATTCGTCATGACAATGGACTGGAAACTGTTTACGGACACTTGTCCAAACAGATCGTAGAAATTAATCAATTGGTTAAAGCCGGAGAACCTATCGCTTTAGGTGGCAATACCGGACGTTCTACCGGTTCGCATCTTCACTTTGAAACCCGCTTTTTAGGAATTCCTATTAACCCCGCTTTAATGTTCGACTTTGAAAAGCAAGATATTGTTGCTGATCATTATACTTTCACTAAGACCAAGACTTCAAAAGGAACTGCTCGCAGCATGGCTTCCGGTGAAGGTTTGTTCTATAAAGTGAAGAGTGGCGATACATTGTCTAAGATTGCATCCCGTCAGGGAGTATCTATTGACAAGCTCTGTCAGTTGAATCGCATTACACGGAAAACAATCTTACGTCCGGGACAGGTATTACGTTGTTCGTAAGATATCAATAAACCCATAAAGAAGAGGGCACTTTAATATAATTTAGAGTGCCCTCTTTTCTTTTTTCTTTAATTATTCCTACCTTTGCAACCAATTTGTAAGGAAATGAAAGATACCAAACAACAATTTGAGCATGTCATTGCCATCTGTCGTGATTTGTTCTCCAAGAAACTACATGATTACGGTCCGGCATGGCGTATTCTCCGTCCGGCCTCCGTGACTGACCAGATATTCATTAAAGCCAATCGTATCAGGAGTATTGAAACCAAAGGAGTGACGTTGGTGGACGAAGGAATACGTTCCGAGTTCATTGCGATAGTCAACTATGGCATTGTCGGATTGATACAGCTGGAACTGGGATATGCGGAATCAGCCGATATCACGAATGAAGAAGCAATGGCGTTGTATGACAAATATGCTAAAACTTCATTGGATTTGATGCTTGCTAAGAATCATGATTACGATGAGGCATGGCGCAGCATGCGTGTCAGTTCATACACTGATCTGATATTGATGAAAATCTACCGTACGAAACAGATTGAAAGCCTGTCAGGACAGACTTTGGTTTCGGAAGGAGTGGATGCTAATTATATGGACATGATTAATTATTCCGTATTCGGTTTGATTAAGATTGAATTTGGAGACTAAGCAGAAACATATAATCTGGAAGAGCTGGGTGAATGTTTGCCGTTTTTTATTGGCGGCGGTATTCATCTTTTCCGGCTTTGTGAAGGCAGTCGATCCGTTAGGCTCTTTTTATAAGATTCAGGATTATCTGACGGCTTTCGGAATGGCCGCGTGGTTTCCTACATATTTGCAACTACTGTTTGCCATCGTATTGTCGGCGTTGGAATTCTCAGTGGGGGTATTCCTGTTCTTCGGTATACGGCGGAGGTTTGCTACGACTTTGGCACTGTTGTTGATGATCGTGATGACACCGCTGACACTGTATCTGGCATTAGCGAACCCGGTGTCCGATTGCGGTTGTTTCGGTGATGCATGGGTGTTGACAAACTGGGAAACGTTTGGCAAGAATGTAGTATTGTTTATTGCAGCTGTATCTGTTTTCAAAGGTGGAAAACAAATCATCCGCTTTATTACGGCAAAGATGGCATGGATGGTTTCCATGTACACATTCTTTTTCGTGTTTGTGCTTTCATTCTATTGCCTAGACAATCTGCCCATTCTGGATTTTCGTCCTTACAAGATCGGAAAGAATATCAAAGAAGGCATGGAAATACCCGAAGGAGCAAAACCCAGTGTGTTTGAGAGCAAGTTTATTCTGGAGAAAGATGGAAAAAAGCAGGAATTTACACTGGATAATTACCCGGATAGCACATGGACGTTTGTTGAAACACGTACGGTGTTGAAGGAAAAAGGATACGAGCCTCCGATTCACGACTTTTCTATTGTAAGTCTGGAAACCGGAGAGGATCTGACCGATAGCATTTTATCAGATAAGGGGTATACATTCCTGTTAGTAGCTCATCGTATTGAAAAAGCTGACGATAGCAATATAGATCTTATTAACGAGATCTATGATTATAGTGTGGAGCATGGTTACGGCTTTTATGCCCTGACTTCTTCGCCGGAGGAACAAATAGAGTTGTGGCGTGACAAGACCGGTGCAGAATATCCTTTCTGCCAGATGGATGACATCACTTTGAAGACCATTATTCGTTCCAATCCCGGACTGATGCTGATAAAGGATGGCGTTATTCTGAATAAGTGGAGTGATAACAGTTTACCGGATGAATATGTGTTGACGGATAGCTTGGATAAACTGGAACTCGGTCAGCAGAAACAAGAAAGTGATTTGCGCACGATTGGTTACGTTCTTTTGTGGTTTATCATTCCGTTGCTGATGGTTATCGGCGTGGATATTCTGGTTGTGAAGCGCAGGGAAAGAAAGAGAGAGAAAAATAAAGAGCTTCCTCAGCCATAAATCACAAATTATAAATAGTAAATACATTAACCCTTTTAATAAATAAAAAACAAAATGAGAAAAAACATTGTTGCAGGAAACTGGAAAATGAACAAAACCCTTCAGGAGGGTATTGCTCTTGCAAAAGAACTGAATGAAGTATTGGCTAACGAAAAGCCTAACTGTGATGTAATCATCTGTACTCCTTTTATCCATCTGGCATCGGTTACTCCGTTGGTAGACCCCGCTAAGATTGGCGTAGGTGCTGAAAACTGTGCTGACAAAGAATCAGGTGCTTACACTGGTGAAGTTTCAGCTGCTATGGTTGCTTCTACAGGTGCTAAATATGTAATCCTGGGTCACTCAGAACGTCGTGCTTACTATGGCGAAACAGTTGCCATCTTGGAAGAAAAAGTAAAATTGGCTTTGGCTAACGGCCTGACTCCGATCTTCTGTATCGGTGAGGTGCTGGAAGAACGCGAGGCTAACAAGCAGAATGAAGTAGTTGCCGCTCAGTTGGCTTCTGTATTCTCTCTGTCTGCTGAAGATTTCTCTAAGATCGTATTGGCTTACGAACCGGTTTGGGCTATCGGTACAGGTAAAACTGCTACTCCCGACCAAGCTCAGGAAATCCACGCTTTCATCCGTTCACTGATTGCTGACAAGTATGGTAAGGAAGTTGCTGACAACTGTTCTATCCTTTACGGTGGTAGCGCTAAACCGTCTAACGCAAAGGAATTGTTTGCTAATCCTGACGTTGATGGTGGCTTGATCGGTGGTGCAGCTCTGAAGGCAGCAGACTTCAAAGGTATCATTGATGCTTTTAACTAATAGATAATGGAAGACTGATAATTGATAACCGGTGAAGTGCCGTTTGTCGGTTATCAGTCTCTATAATCATATTATCAACCGTCTATTATTTTATTATTCATTATGAAGAAGCTTGGTTTACTTTTAATTGCATGCTTTGCTTTCGCCGCTTTTGCTTCGGCGCAGAATAACATTGTGAAGAGTCTGGAACGCAATGTGCCGGGACAGGGTAAGGTAACCATCCATCAGGATGCCCGCATCGAGGCCTTGATAGGTCAGGAATATATCCCCAATGGAACGGAAAACAGAGTGCTTAAAAGTCAGGGTTACCGCGTACAGGTGTATGCCGGAAACAATACCAGTAGAGCCAAGAATGAAGCTCACTCAGTGGGCTCACGAATCAAAGAATATTTCCCGGAGCTTTCTGTTTATACCTCTTTCCACTCTCCCCGCTGGCTGTGCCGTGTAGGAGACTTCCGCAGTATTGAAGAAGCGGATGCCATGATGCGCCAGTTGCGTGCTACAGGCGTATTCAAAGAAGTTTCTATTGTGAAAGAGCAGATAAACATACCGCTTTAAGTTTATAAGTTGTTCAGTTTTTGAGTTATACTGAAACTCGGAAACTTAAAACTCAAATATATGTTAGGAAAAGAAGAAATCGTATCTCCTGCACTGGATGAACTGAAAGAACACTATCAGCGTATTATAACTTTATTGGGCGAAGATGCCGAACGCGAAGGACTACTGAAAACCCCCGAACGTGTAGCGAAAGCTATGCTGAGTTTGACAAAAGGCTATTTCATGGACCCGCATGAAGTGCTCCGCTCTGCCAAGTTCAAGGAAGAATACAGTCAGATGGTGATTGTGAAAGACATTGATTTCTTCTCACTTTGCGAACACCACATGCTTCCGTTCTACGGAAAAGCACACGTGGCCTATATCCCCAACGGTTACATTACGGGGCTGAGCAAGATTGCCCGTGTAGTGGATATCTTCTCCCACCGTCTTCAGGTGCAGGAACGCATGACGCTCCAGATTAAAGAATGCATCCAGGAAACACTGAATCCCTTGGGCGTAATGGTGGTTGTGGAAGCCAAGCACATGTGTATGCAGATGCGTGGGGTTGAAAAACAGAATTCCATAACGACCACTTCCGATTTTACAGGTGCTTTCAATCAGGCAAAGACCCGTGAAGAGTTTATGAACCTCATTCGTCAGAATTCATTCACATAACAATCCCATACCTTATTTCATGAAAGGAAACTGCAGTTCCCATGAAAGGAAACGCGCGTTCCCTTTAGGGGGAAACTATCGTTTCTGTATGAGGAAACTGTCGTTCCCATTAGGGGGAACTGTCGTTTCTGCATAAGGAAACTATCGTTCTCATTAAGAGTAAGGTGATTTAACCGAGTACAACTCTGTCTCCCAATCGTTTGGCCATAATACTTTTGATCTCACGCAGTTCTGAGTAGCGTTTCATGATAGAGGTGCATTGTTCTTCATCATTGGCTACGGCAGGATCTTGCAAGGCATACATCATGTGTTTCATTTCTTCACTGATGATGGCGAACTTGAAATTAATCATGAGCGTAGGCACCAATTCGAATAGGCGTTCCTCGTCGGTTACTAACCTTTGGGCTTTGGAGTGATACTTACTCAGTTGGTAGCGGTCGGCAATCAACTCTGTACTTAGCTTACTGATAATTGGGTCGGGATGCGCCAGGAAATACCGTTCTGCGGTGAATCCTTCATTATGTATGTGCTCTGCCGCTTCCGTCAACATCTGCCTGTGCAGTGGGTTGTGGAAAGCCAGTTCATCCTCCTTCAAGTCATTGACTACGTATTCCGTTACCGTGATGGGAATTTCTTTCCCTTCCTCATCGGGAACGTTGCACAATACTTTCTCTCCGTAGCGTACTACCATTTGCAGAATAAGGCGCTCGTATTTGTAGAATTCCTGTCCTTCTTTTCCTTCTTGGGGGATATAAGATACGTATTCGGCAGCTTCCGGTGGAAGCGGTGCACCACCGTCAGGCATTTCTCCATCCATGGGATAAGGAGGCATGTCTTCAGGGTAGGGTGGTTGCATTCCGTCGGGAAGCGGTGCTTGTGTAGCGTCGCGGGCTGCATTATTCTTTCTTGTTTCCCGGTTTCTTTGTTCCGCCTGCTTCTCAGCCTGCGTTTCGCGTCGTTTGGCAACTTCCGAAACCAGCAGTTTGTCTTCTATACGAAGCAGCTGACTACATTCTTTAATATATACATCACGGACAATTGCTTCAGGAATAATAGATATACTTTGTACAAGATTACCGATTAATTCAGCACGCTTGATAGGATCTTTTCCTGCATCTTCCAGCAGAAGATTTGTTTTGAAGCGTATAAAGTCTGTTTCATTATCTTGTATGAATTTCTGGAACTCCGTAGCGTTGTGCTTGCGGGCGAAGGAGTCCGGGTCTTCTCCGTCGGGAAGTAGGCAAACTTTGATATTCATACCTTCTTCCAGCAGCATGTCGATACCGCGGAGAGAAGCCTTGATACCTGCCACGTCACCGTCATAGAGTACCGTAATGTTATTGGTGAAGCGGTGAATGAGCTTAATTTGTCCCGGAGTCAGTGCCGTACCCGAAGAAGCTACCACATTCTCCACACCTGACTGGTGCATGGAAATAACGTCCGTGTATCCTTCCACCAGAAAGCAACGGTCTTGTTTCACAATAGCCTGTTTGGCAAAATAAATGCCATACAACTCATTACTCTTATGATAGATTTCCGATTCGGGAGAATTGACATATTTAACTTTGACTCCCTTCGTCGCACTGCTAAGCACGCGCCCGCCGAAAGCGACTACCTTACCGGAAAGTGTGTGTACCGGAAAAATAACACGTCCCCAAAAGCGATCGCGCAAGCGGTGATCATCCGTTTCGTAGCAAAGCCCTGTCTTGACAAGATATTCTTTCTTGAATCCTTTCTTGATGGCTTCTTGAGCCATGGCATCGTGACTTTCGGTGCAATAGCCTAATTGGAACTTTTCAATGATATCATCCCGGAAACCACGATTGCGGAAGTATGCCATGCCAATGCTACGTCCGTCCACATGGTTTTTGAGTATATTTTGGAAGTAGTCACGTGCAAAGTTATTCACAATGAACAAACTTTCACGTTCGCTCTGCATCAGCTTCTCTTCGCTGGACAGTTCGCGCTCCTTGATTTCGATACCGTATTTCTTTGCCAGATATTTCAGAGCTTCGGGGTAGCTCATCTGCTCGTGTTCCATAATGAAGTGCACCGCATTGCCACCTTTACCGCAGGAAAAGCATTTGCACAACCCTTTGGAAGGCGACACGTAGAAAGATGGCGTCTTGTCATCATGGAACGGACACAAGCCTACATAATTCACACCTCGCTTGCGCAACGTAACGAAGTCCGATACAATGTCTACAATCTGTACGGCATCCAGAATTCTGTCTATGGTAGGTTGGTCTATCATTGGATAATTGTTTTTGCGAATGCAAAGATACTAAAATGATAGCGAATCGCAACTCTTGGATTTCTTATGTAGTGTGAAAGGAAGGAATAGTGGGGAGGAATATTATTGTTTTTATCTGGGGATAAACTATCCCCAGATAAAAACAATAGCGTAAACGAGCAAAAGAACTCATTAATTGCTGATGGAATTCTGATCTATTTTATCTTCTCCCTAATCTTCGTCAGATACTGCTTCATTCCTTCCGCATCCTTCGTACTGATAATTTCCAGCAAATTCTTCAGTTCCAGACGAATATTTTCCACTTGTGAGGGAGTGCGCGGGTTGAAGAGAATTTCCTGAAGCAAATAATCATCCTCACTCAGCAAACCCTTGGCAATAGCCATGTGCTTCTTGAACGTAGTACCTGGAGCTTCCTGATGCTTCATCACCGCTGCAAAAACAAACGTAGAGACAAAAGGAATAGACAGAGAATAAGCTACTGTCTCATCATGCTCGTCGAAAGTATATTCGAAGATATTGAGGCGGAGCGTCTGGTAAAGGTCCTTGAAGAAAATTTTTCCCAGGTGGTCACCTTCACTGATGATGATAGCATTCTCGCTGCTCAGATTGCTGAGGCTGGCAAACGTAGGGCCAAACATCGGATGCGACGATACATAACGGAAACCACTTTCCTCATAGAATTTCTTCAATCCCGTCTTCACCGAGGCGATATCACTGATGATACAATCCTTGGGCAGCACAGGCAGCACCTTGCGGAATGCATCCAATGTATACTTTACCGTGGCGGCATTGATTACCAACTCCGGTTCGAAGTCCTTTATCTCTTCCAACGTGGTGAAACGATACGTGTTATAGACAAAACGCAACTGGTGCGGATTCACGTCGAACACTGCCGTTTCATGTTGGAAACTTAGAATATCTGTAAAGAAAGAGCCCATCTTGCCGGCTCCGAGTATTAAAATACGCATAAATTTAGTGTTATTAGCTACAAGTTACGAGCAACAAGCTACGAGTATCCTGCGATATGATGGCGCAGCTACTGGTAGCCTGTAGCTTGTCACTTATTAATTATTTCCATTTGTTGCCTCACACTCTCCTCGTGTATCAGCTCGAATACCTTCTTGATAAATTCCGAATCTACGCCCAGAAGCACACCTTGTGAACCGCGTTTGTCCAGAATTTCATTGTAACGTCCCGTTTGCAGGATCGTCATATCGTGTTCTTTCTTGAACGTACCGATTTCACGTGCCACACGCATACGCTTGGCAAGTTCCTGCATCAGGTTGTTGTCGCACTCGTCAATCTGCTTGCGCAGTTCACTGAGATTTTCCGTGGTCTGTGTCTCTTTACGGATGACGAGTAGGTTCAGGATGTAATCCAGTACGTCCGGAGTCACTTGCTGCGAAGCATCGCTCCATGCACAGTCGGGGTTGCAGTGGCTTTCGATAATCAGACCGTTGAAACCGAGGTCCATAGCCTGCTGACAAAGCGGTGCGATGAGTTCGCGCTTACCACCGATGTGGCTGGGATCGCAGATGATCGGCAGGTTCGGGATGCGACGACGCAACTCGATGGGGATATGCCATTGCGGCAGATTGCGGTACAACTTCTTGTCGTAACTGCTGAAACCGCGGTGGATGGCTGCCAGACGTTTCAGTCCGGCATTGTTGATACGCTCCAATGCGCCGATCCAGAGTTCCAGATCCGGGTTTACCGGGTTCTTCACAAACACAGGAATATCCACACCCTTCAGTGCATCGGCAATTTCCTGCATGGCAAACGGGTTGGCAGTGGTGCGTGCGCCAATCCAAAGGATATCGATACCTGCTTTCAGACACTCGTATACATGCTTTGAAGTAGCTACTTCGGTAGCTACGTACATACCGGTTTCTTTCTTCACCTCTTTTAGCCATGCCAGACCGTCTACGCCCACACCTTCGAAACCACCCGGTTTGGTACGTGGTTTCCAGATTCCGGCGCGGAATATCTTCGTTCCTTTTTCGGCCAGTTGCTTGGCTGTGCACATTACTTGTTCTTCTGTCTCGGCGCTGCAAGGACCTGCAATTACCATGGGACGTTTGTCCTCAATACCCGGCAGCAAAATCGATTCTAATTCAAGTTCCATATTCTTTTATTTTTGTTCAATTATATTTTTATTGTATTGATATTTCTCTGTATCTCCTGTGAATATATTACTTCATCTCCCTGATGCGCTTCAATGCCTCTTCCAATTTATGGTCTTTGCAGCAAAGCGAGATGCGGATATACCGTTTTCCGTTACTTCCGAAGATAAATCCCGGTGTGATGAACACGCGTGCGTTGTGCAACACCTTTTCAGTCAGTTCTTCAACGTCGGCGCAGCTATCGGGAATTTTTCCCCAGAGGAACATACCTACCTGTTTTTCATCGTATGTACATCCCAGTGCATGCATGATTTCCCCTGCCAGATGGCGGCGGTTGCGGTAGTTCTTGTTGTTTCCGTCGTACCATTCCTGTTCGGCTTCCAAGGCGTTGGCGGCTGCCAGTTGCATGGCGCGGAACATGCCGCTGTCGATGTTGCTCTTCACTTTCAGTATCCATTGCACAAAGTCGGCGTTGCTTGCCAGCATACCGATACGCCAGCCCGGCATATTGTGGCTCTTGCTCATGGAGTTGAACTCGATGCAACACTCTTTGGCGCCCGGCACACTGAGGATGCTGAGAGGGTGGTCGTTCAGGATGAAGCTGTACGGGTTGTCGTTTACAATCACGATGTCCTTGCGGCGTGCAAAGTCCACCAGCTTTGCATAGAGTTCCGGGGTGGCGTTAGCTCCGGTCGGCATGTTCGGATAGTTGGTCCACATCAGCTTTACGCGGCTCATGTCCATCTTTTCCAGTTCGTTGAAGTCGGGCATCCAGCCGTTTTCCTCTTTCAAGTTGTAGTTGATGACTTCCGCGCCCAGTATCTTGCTCAATGAGGTATAAGTGGGATAACCCGGATTGGGAACCAACACCTGTTCGCCCGGATTGACGAAGGCGAGTGTGACGTGCAGGATACCTTCTTTCGAGCCGATGAGCGGCTGTATTTCAGTGTTCGGATTCAACTCCACGCCGTACCATTTCTTATACCAGGCGGCAAAGCTGCGGCGAAGTTCGGGGATGCCGACATAAGGCATATAACCGTGTCCGTCAGGGTTTTGTGCTTCGCGACACAGGGTTTGTATGGTTGCTTCCGAGGGAGGCATATCAGGGCTGCCGATTCCGAGGCTGATTACGTCTTTTCCTTCGGCATTCATTTGTGCCACCTCTTTCAACTTCTTGGAGAAGTAGTATTCGCTCACGCTGGCCAACCGGTCGGCGGGCTTGATCTTAGATGTTTGATTTTCCGTCTGCATATTCGCCTAATATTTTAAGTTCTTTGGTTAGCGGTGTGATGGCCGCGATGGATTGTTTATATCTCAGTAGGTTGTCGAAAACAACGTCTACGTAAAATTGGTATTCCCATTCCCGTCCGATGATGGGCAGCGACTGTATCTTGGTCAGATTGATGCTGTAGAACGAAAGAATGGACAGTACTTGCGAGAGGCTCCCTTCCGTGTGGGGCAGTGTGAATACCATGCTTGCCTTGTTGGTTTCCGGGTGTGGATGGCGGCGTATTTCGTCTACTTGCCAAGGATCGGCAACTACCAGAAAACGGGTGAAGTTGTGCTTGTTTGTTTCGATGCCTTCCTGCAACACCTTCATGCCGTAACGCTCGGCAGCAGCTTTGGAGCAGATGGCGGCGTGTCCTTTCAGGTTTTCCCGCTTGATGATTTCGGCGCTGAGGGCAGTATCTTCCGCTTCCACTACTTTCATTTTCGGGTGCTGGGCAAGGAACTCGCGGCATTGCATCAGTGCGATAGGGTGGGAGTTGACTTCCGTCAGATCGTTCCAGTCCTCGTCGGGCAGGCAGACAAAGCTGTGTGAAATGCGTAGTTTGTATTCGCCTATGATTTGTGTGCCGCTCTGCCGCAGCAACTCATTGTTGTGCAACAGGCTGCCTGCAATGGTATTCTCTATCGCCAACATTCCTATGGTCTTGCTGTCTTTCTTCACGGCTGCAAACACATCCTCAAAAGTAGCGCAACAGATTAACTCTATTTCTTCTCCTTCGAAGTACTTGTGTGCGGCAATGTCGTGATACGACCCTAATGTTCCTTGAATGGCTATTCTTTTCATACTGTTTCTTTAAAAAAAAATCCCGCTTCCATACAATGGAGCGGGATTAAGTATATTACTTTAGTTCTCTATTCAGTTCTTAAGCATCACTGTCACTTGACACATACAAACTCCCGCTCTACTTTCTGGCTAAAGTAAAAGTAAAAAAAGAAGTAATATGCATAAGTAAACAAATTCATACTTTCGTTTTCTTTTTGATTCTTAATTCGTGGCAAAAGTAATACTTTTCTCTTATATGCAAGCAAAAAATGATATTTTTTTTATTTCTTCTTCAAATTTAGCTTTCAGACTACTGCTTCCGACTGTCTTTTTCTACTGGAAATCAGTCAATCGTTGTGCATGATTCTTTTGATTTACTCCCATTTGTTCACGGCATCGTTAGGCTGTGCCTGCCTCGGAGTACTATGACCTTCGCGGATGTACTTTTATAACGGGTGTTTGGGGCACTGACTACTTTTTTGGGGGGATATCCTGATTCAATAAAAAAGCATTCTTCTTTTGGCTATTCACTGCAATTCATCTATCTTTGCATTAGCCGAAGAGAAATGCGGCATGTTGAAGCTATTTTTGACAAGGAGAAAACTGGTAATTTTATTTAAGTCAAGAAACAGAACTTCAATAAAGATGTTTCACGCAGACCATATAGGGTCGGGCGTGCAAGCGTATTTATTGGTTCTGTGGGTATACCAGTACCTCTCCTTGGATAAATATGAACTATACGTCCGACTTCTTTTTGTATAAGGGGGATGAGGGCGATTTTAAATATTTAAAATCCGAAGAAGACATGAATACCCCGAAGGATGAAATGATAACAGAGGCCATCCACTGCATGGTAGAACAGAGGAAACACGAGATATGGGAAGTGCTCTACCCATTAAGTATAAAATATGGTTTTACGCTCGACTCCGACTATGCCAGCATCAAGCTGGAACCTCCCTGTAAAGACTTTCCGGAAGAAAAATGTGGATGTAAAATACCGCTGGATTCTGTGTTCAGTACCTTTGTGAAAGGTGATTTTCTGTATGTGATGTGCCGCGGGAAAGTGTATTTTATTCTCGATCTGGAAAGTGGTTTGTGGAGACTGTATTTGCCGATGCACCGACCTCCAAGGCTGAAAGTACTGTGGTGGAGGATTCAAGAGACGGTAAGGGATTTGGTGTGGTTGGTGAGGCATTGGAGGGACTGAAGCAATTTTAGTAAGTATTGTTTTTAGGAAGTTGCATTCATCATCTATTGCAAATACCTTTTGAATGTATTCATGTAATCGTTCGGTTGCCCAACGCCTGAAACGTGTCGCTACCTGAAGTTGTTGCGTGAGCCACACATCGGTATCAGCAAACCGTACATTGACTTTGGGCACACCATTATCATCTTGGTAGATGATTATATTATTTTTATCATCAAACTCCATATAAATCTATTTCGTATAATAATATCATAATTTGGGTTATTTATATAGCAAATATTATATACCGTTTTTAGACAAGGTAAAGATAACAGCGATCTTTGGAATTCTACTATTTGTAAAGATGGAATTTATAGCTGTGATGTAAATTATGCCCAAATGTACTTTAGTTCATAACCGTACAAAAATGAACTAAATGCAATAGCTAACTCCGTTCTTAGGCATTCCTATACTTTTTCCCTTCCAACGGTTAGCCTTTTCCATCCGAACATTTATTCTTTCCACCGTGGAGTTTCTTTCTTTCCACCATGGTGGAAAGAAAGTTTCCCCGTGATGGAAAGCAACTTTCTCCATGGTGGAAAGAATAAGTACCTACTACAATTTTCTTTAACCGTCGTAGCGAAAAGAGATAAAAGTGGCGATGCGGCGGCTTAACCTCTGAAACTTATATTATTCATGCGAATCAGGAGGGGAAATTATGTTCATATCCTGTCAAAAAAGAATTAATCGATTTGATGTGTAATTAATCGGAATGGAGTTAGAAACCTTTCCTGTATATCGGCAACTCTTTCCCAAACTCCGTATGAACCACTTCGAAATTGACAAAGCCATTCACGGACTCCGGTTCTAACAGCGTTGTCGCAAGGTTTGCATTCTTCTGTGAAAGACGAATGATGAAACAACCTGCCGGGAAGCTCTTCTTTTCCTTTACCGTCCGTGTAGAGACTGTGACCGGATAAATCTTTTCCCATTCCTTGGTAACTTTCTTGTATCCGGTAACTATATACTTCTCTACGGTGGCTGTGAAGGTTTTTCCTATCTCTTCTACTTCTATTCCTAAAGCCCGCAATTTCTCTGCTTGCATCCGGCAGGTATTCGGCAGAATATATGCTTTGGGACGTTTGCGTACTAACTCAGCTTTTAGTTGAAGTGCATCGAAGGTAGGCAGAGGTTCCGTAAAACGTTCGTTCTTGGCAAGGTCAATAAAAGTAACGGGAAGCTCTGTCCGTGCGGATTGAAAAGTGACGGATATATCACTCTTTCCACTGCAAGTCTCTTTTACGGCCTTTCGTATCTCACTTCTTACTTCTTTTGAATGAAGAGCCGCCGTTTCCAAAAGACTGCGGGATACCAGAAAACCACATTCTGCACGACGGGCAAAACACGCTCTTCCCAATCCTATTCCACGGATTTCTATGAATAGAGATACCGTATTGGTGAGTCCCTGAAACGTGGAACTGGATTGCGGGTTCTTGGCATCTTTCATTGCATACAAGCTATCATTTCTGACGCTGGGTGTAAAGTAAAAGCCTGAATGATAACTGTTAGCTTCCAATGCCTTCTCTGCTTCTTCACGGAATAAGCCGTTGGAAAGTGTACGAATTCCGGCAGGGATATTCAAATGCCCGCTGGGTAGGAAAAGGACATCGGGGGCCGTAGCTACTTTAGTACCCCGAAGCAATTCAAACTCCTTGCGGAACGGATTGAATTCGTGAATATCCAGCGCTATTTCGGGATTCCATTCCTTGTACGCTTTTTTAAGAAGAAGAGTCACCGGATCGGCAAGTTTACTTTGATCCCGGTTCAAATCATACCCACTGCCCGATTTACGGCTTTGCATGGCATAACCGTCCGTATTGGCTATGGGTACAAGCGCAAGAGAAACCTTTCTCAATAGTTCAGTACCTTCGGGCGTATTCAGTAAATAATCGACAAGCATACAGGTTGCTTCCGGCCCGGCAGGTTCGTTGCCGTGCAGTCCTGCTTGTATCCAGACTCTTATTTTCTTTTTCTCGTTGGGAGTTCCGAAATAGAGCACGGGGATATCCCTGCCCTGTGGAGTCTTTCCTATATCGGACAGCGTAACCTTACCGGGATGCTTGTCGGCTAAATCCTTCAAATATCTGTTTATCTCGAACAAGGAAGCCAGACCTTCTTCAAGCGGCTTGCCGAGGGTGGGAGTGGAATATTGCTGTTCCGGTTCGGGATAGAAACGGCGGGTTACCTCTTCCGGCTGCACCGTGGGCTGGATATTCCAGAGAGAAGGGTTGCTGAATACGGTTTCTTGCGCAATACGTTGCAGATAGAGTGCTTCCTCTTCGGGCAGTCCGACATAATAAGTACTTGTATAGGGTTTCTGAAAAAATACGCTACAGAATACATTGGCGGCAAGATAAGAACCCTGTCGGGAAGGGTGGCTGTGATCGTTGTTGTAAAGCGTGATACTTGGATTCTCCGTGCGGACACGCTTCCAAGCGATGCCGACGGGGGCACACCAGGCATTCAGTTGAACAGTCATCTCCAAATAACTTTCAGCCAGTCGTTGCTGCATTTCGGTATATGTGTCGATGTCGTGTCCCCAGGTCATGTAGAAAACGGTTTTTCCCTTCGGATTGTAAAGGCGGCGCAGGCTGTCGAGGGAGTGGGCAGGCTTGTATACATTTTCCTGTACCCATTCCTTTTCGCGGGCAGGCGCTTTACTTTGGTCTTGCAGGATGACGAAATCCCAGTTTCCTTCACGAATGGCATCCAGGGTTTCAGGATTGGCGGCATGTTTCCTCAATGTCCAGCCACCGTGTTCCACCAATTTTACAGAAAGCTTGTGGCCGGTGGAGGCGGCAAGAGCTTGCACTTGTCGGACTAAACGGTTGTATTGTGTGTAGCTGTTGCCTATGAACAGTGCACGTAGGGAGTCTCCCAACATGGCAGGAACGGCACGTCTGCCCATTCCGGCGGAGTGGTGTCCGATGCCCTGTTCTTCTATTTTCTGCCAGTTGCAGGGCCAGTTGTGTTCGGCTGCTATCCGGTGGAGGTATCGGTAGAACTGATTGCCACGCTCGTAGCGGTTGCGTCCCTGTGCTTCGGCTTCGGGAGTCTTTCTTAAATACGATTCGCGGATGGTGTCTCCCGTAGCCAATTGGAGGATAATCGGTTTGGCAAGGTACTTCCTGATTGTTTCGGGGGTGACATACGGAATGTTGCGTACTCCGTAGGGAAAATCTTGCGAAGCATCGGGGAAGGTGTACCATCCCGGACTGCCGATAACGGCTTTCTCCACATACGGACTGTCATAAAAAAGCATGAAACGCTGCACAAACTGCCCTCCGGCTGAGTGACCGTAAATCATATATCCTTTCCGTTCACTACCTGAAGATTGGCGGACGTACTCAAAGATTTTATCAACCAGTGCCGGCGTTTGCTTTTCGGCCGGACGTATCGTGTGATCTTTGTCATTCATGACACCGACTTCCTGATAATCGGGCAAAGGAAACCTTTCCAGATCGAAGTGGGGAATGAAAACCATGAATTTATGCTTCTCTGCCTCCTGCTTCCAAGCTTTGAGCAGATAAGTGAAACCGCGGTCGGCACCTTCAAAGACAAAGACAATGGGCATCCGGCGTACATCGCCCGAAGCCGGAATGTAATAGTGCACATCTACCGGACGGTCGGCAAAAGGCGGATAGTCTTTGTAGGTGAACTTGCCTTCACCCACGGGAAGCACGGAGGCGGCACGGAGTCCGGCGCCCAGAAAGACAATGGCAAAAAATAGAATCAGTCTTTTCATTCTTCATACCTCCCTTTTTTAATGACTTCTTTATCCTTTAGGGCGAGTTTGCCGCGTGCTATGACGTGTGTCAGTTGAAGCTCGGAATCGAGGAAACAGAGGTCGGCATCGAAACCGATGTCTATTCTGCCTTTGGTACGCAGTTTGAGGTTGCGTGCCGGATTGCTGGTGATAAGGGTCAGTGCCTGTTCCAGAGGCAACAGACCTTCTTTTACGAGCAATCTCATCTCCTGCAAGTTGAGGTGCAGGGGAGCGGGGCGATAGGTCGTTTCTTTGGTTTCGGGATTGGTACGGCGCACTCCGCCACGGCCGTCACTGGAGAAGGTGATGCGGTCGAGGGGTACATGGGCTTCGAGGGCTTTCATGACGCAGCGATGGGGAGCGTCGAATTTGGTTCCTCCGGTGGAGAAATCTACCATACCACCCATGCAGGCAAATTCTACGGCTTGCCAGAATAAGGCTTCCGTGCGTATCAGGTGAGTAGGCGAGAGATAGGGAATCAGCGTGGGATATTTGCGGGCGATGTCCAGCAACGGGGTGATACCGTCGGGTAAGGCTCCCAGATGAATATGCAGGATACCTCCTTTGCCGGAAGTGAAACCGCCGAGGCGTACTTGGTTGATGAGGCGCAGTATCTCCAGTTCGGTGGGGAAAGCGCTGCGGTCGTCACTCATGGCAAGTTTGCAACCGATCACTTTGTCGATGAAGATGAGATCGTCGGCTACGCAGGACATCAGTGTTCTGGGAGGCAATCCGTAGAAACTGGTAAGCATGTAGGCGCTGAGGCCGTTATCTTCCAAGGCTTTGGTTTTAGCATAAAGGGTGGTCAGTTCTTTTACGAAACCGTCCGTGCCGAGTAGTCCTACCACGGTAGTGGTTCCGCAAGCCACCAGTTCGCTCATGGAGACGTCGGGGACTAAGGAAGCATAGCCGGTTTGTCCGCCGCCACCGGTGATGTGGACGTGCTGGTCGATAAAGCCGGGGGTGACGGCGCACCCGCCGGCGTCTATGGTATCAAATGGAATACCGGTCAGTTCTATTTTCCGGTCTATGAGGGCTATTTTATCATCTGCCAGCAGAACGTCGTTCATGCCAAGATGTTCCGGAGAGTATAAGTTTGCATTTTTAATGAGTGTGAACATGATTCGGAGTTGTTTTATAGTGTTATGAAATGATAAGCTATCAGGAATAGAATGCTGCCTATAAGGGGCAGGGTATTTCTCTTTGCCAGTTCAATGGGCGATACACCCGCCACGCCGGCAATGGCGACAATGATACCCGCTATGGGAGATGCGGCACGCCCCATACTGGCGGATAACTGCAAAGGAAGCACGAGGGAATAGGCAGGCATACCCAACTGTCCGGCAATTCCGGGTAGCAACGGACCGAACGAGAAGAAGGCCGCGTTTCCGCTTCCCATCAACATGGCCGCACAGAAGATTATCAGGGCGAAGACTGCTGCGATGGCAATGCCGGAAAGTCCTATATGTGTGGAGTAATCTACCAGTGAGTCGATGAAACCGAGGCTAATCAGTCCTTTGGAAAATATCTCGGAGGCAACAATTAGTGTCACGACACTTCCGAAGACATTTCCCATCCCTTTCCAGAAGCTGGAGAAGGCGTCAAAGGTTTTCCGTATATTGCGTATATGACAGCCTACGAATACAAGTGAGACAAAGAGGGAAAATAGCATGGCGGTCGTTGTATTGAGTGCTATGGGAGGTTGGAACAGCCCCACATAGGGTGAAAATATAATGAGAAGCGCAAGCGGAAGTACGGGCAGCATGGCGAATATCAATGGAATATCCGGTTGGGTAGAGGTCTGCGGGACTTCTGCTGTTTCATGGTTTTCCGTACTCTGCCTGGCGGCTTCTTTTTTATCGAAATATCTATTGTTGAAGTAAAACAGGGTCATGACTACCAAGGTGGTAGGGATAACCAACGGGAGTTGGTGGGTAATGAAATAAGCTACGTTGGTCTGGTCGATAAGTTCGGCAGCAAGGGCTGTGTTTGCCGAACCGGGCCCCTGGTCGAACAGCGTTGCGGCGGCAATGACGGATAATGCGGTGAGGCGGCTTACTCCCAATCCGATGAGGACGGGGTAAACGGAGGCGACAAGCAAGAGTCCTAATCCGGCTGCCGAGGGGGTAGTGATAAAGAGCAACTGGCCGATGGGAATGGTGACGGTAGCTGCCAGGTAGGGGTAACGACGAAAGAAACCCAACGGTTTCATGGAGATGTGTACCAGGGCATTGGTGGCTTTTATGTGATTCATAAAAGCTACATAGCCGCCAATGGTCATAATCATCAGTCCTGCGCGGGACAGGTTGCCGATGAATGTTTCTTCCACCACTTTCACCAAATCGAAAACAACGCTACCGGTGGATTTATCCGGAATGATGGGTTGGACATTGAGAATGAGGGCGAATGTCAACATCACAAGTCCGGCCAGCATCAGAACTCCTTGCGGATTCAGTTTCCGGTAGAGGTAAATAGCGGTGACGGTGATCACCAATATACAGAGGAGGAAGGCTACGACTGACATAATCTGATTGGTTCTGTGTTATAAATTGTTTTTTGAGGAGTGATCGGAGATGGGACAGGAATGCATTAAATGAAGTGTCTCAATTCTCCTCCTCTCAAAAGGAGGAGAATTGGGATAGCACTATTTAATCATTGTTCTACTGTCTTATAAGTACCCCGGATTATTCTCCAACTGGCGACCTGTATTGGAATCTATGAACTCTTGCGGAATCGGGAACAACACAGGCGTATCATACGAATTCATGCCTCGTGCATCGCGTCCTGCAATCTCATTCAACTGTCGCATACGGCGTTTGAAGTAATTGTTCACATCACGTTCATCTCCACCTTTCTCCTGACTTACGCGAATCAGGGTGTGACGGCGTTCTTCTTCGGAAAGAAGTTCACGGCTACGTTCGTCCAGAATGAAATCCATACCTCCTGCGGTAAGTTCAGCTTCTGTGATGCTGACTGCATTGGAACGATTGCGTACCTTGTTAATCCATTTGATGGCTTCACCTGCCTGGTTGTTTTTCAGTAAGGCTTCCGCATAAAGCAAGTACGTGTCGGCGAGGCGGAGATAAACAATATCCTGATAACATCCATCCTTGTCACCATTTGCCAGCAACGGTGCCACGTAATCCCATTTGCGGGTAGTGGGCCAGTTATACTTCTTGATGGTTGTCTTATTATCATCCAGCATAGCGGCGGTTACAGTGGTGTCTACCACCATCTTACCGTTATTAAGGAATTCCGTAATCTTGCCGTCGGCACCCTTTTCGTTAATAGTCCATACCACTGCATGATCGGATACACGGTCGTCCTGAGTTCCCTGATCTTTATAGTTGTAGAGGCGGAAAGCACCTCTTGAAGGCACGCAACGTCCGGCACCTTTACCACCGTTGTTTATCCAGAACACCTGAGGCCAAGTGGCTGCACCGCTTGTATAGTCGGGATCGTACTTGTTGCTCTTGTTGATGACACCATCGTTGGAGTAATAATTTTTATATGTACTCTTCATGTAAACTTCGGCTGTACCGAACGCGCTGTTTTCCGGTTCCGTGTTGACAAAAGCATATAAAACCTCTGTGTTTCCGTCCGCATACATCGGTGTGCGGAATACGTCGATGAACGGACAGCCTGGATTGGCGGAGTTCTTGCCGAAACGGTTGGTTATCAAACTGTATTCGGAACCTTCTGTCAGCGGCTTCAAAACTTCGACTGCCTTGGAGGGCTGGTCCATTGCCAGGTATAGTTCACCCAGATAATGGCGTGCCATGGCTCCTGAAATCTTGCTGTTGCTTTCTTCACGCAACGGTAAATTGTTCATGGCGAAAACAAAGTCCTGCTCCATGACTTCACGGATGGATTCTACGGAATTGCGCTCCCAGTCGTTACGGTAGTTCATACCTGTAATTTCTTCGGTGGACAAAGGTACGGCACCGAATGAATACGTCAGATGACGGTAAGCCCATGCGCGGAAGAAGCGGGCCTGTGCGATGATCTTATTCTTGTGGGCGGCAGCTTCGGTTTCGGTTCCTTTCCAGTCGATACCACTGCCTTCGGCACGTGAAATCACCATGTTTGCCGTATTGATGATGCGGTAACACCATTGGAAGATGTTCTGAAATATCCGTAAGTCCGTCTGGTTGATTTGCGACGGATAGTACATGTATTTAAAGTCGCTGTGTGAGTTATTACTCCATGAATTGTCCACACCGCAACCCCATGCAGAGTGCAGAACGAGCGGCAGACCACCACCGAGTGCATCGGCACGGCGGTATTCGTTACGCATCATTCCGTAGAAGCTGGTTACCATGGATTGGAACCCGCTGTAATCTACTAACAGATTTTCAGGGTAGAGTGAAGCACGCGGATCTTCTTCCAGGAAGCTGGATTCATTGCATCCGGTCATGCAGAGCACGAGTAGTGCTATCAGTGTATATTTTAGCTTTTTCATACTGTTTCTCTTTGTTTTAGCGGTTTATAAATCAAGTTTCAGACCGAATGTGAATGAACGTACCTGCGGAGTGGACTGTTGGTCGCTGATAAATTCCGGGTCGAGGCCGGTCCAGCTTGTCCAGGTTGCCAGGTTCTTGATGTTCATATATACTTCGAGGCGGTTCAGGGAAATCTTCTTTAACCAACGCTGAGGAACACGGTAGGCCAGCGTGACATCCTGCACACGGAGGAAGTCGGTCTTTTCGTAGAAACCTGCGCTCATCGGGTTTACAGAAGTATCCAGTGAGTTTTTCGGGTACTTGTTGGTAGGATTCTCCGGTGTCCAGAAGTCTACCATGAGGCGGTTCTGGCGATAGGAGTTGTGAGATACGTCGTAAAGCCAGTTATTGGCTGTCTGTCCCAGTTGGGCATTGAGGAATACGCTCAGACTGACATTCTTGTATCGGAAAGTATTCGTCATACCCATTGTTACTTTAGGAATTGCCGAGCCGATGATTTCCTTG
Organism: Bacteroides intestinalis DSM 17393; assembly: GCF_000172175.1. Classification (NCBI taxonomy): domain Bacteria; kingdom Pseudomonadati; phylum Bacteroidota; class Bacteroidia; order Bacteroidales; family Bacteroidaceae; genus Bacteroides; species Bacteroides intestinalis. Next base: position 166,252 of record NZ_ABJL02000001.1, read on the forward strand.
TCTGCTGGGGTGATGTCGTTTACACCATCCTTGTCATGGTACTTCATATATCCGGGGATGGAGTAGCGATAGTTCGGGTCTTGCTGTCCGTTCGGATTAGACGGGTCGGTGATCTGCCAGATACCGATGAAGCGGTAGTCGTAGTTCACGTTGATGGGCTGGCCGATGAACCACCTGGAACCGATATCATCCATAGGGTTGCCGTTGGCATCGTAGAGACCTACATTTACGATCTTTGTCTTGTAGTGCGACAGGTTGAAAGTAGTGGACCAGTCGAAATCTTTCTTGGCAATGTTGTTGGAAGTAATTTGTAACTCTAAACCACGGTTCTTGGTCTCACCGATATTCTCGGTAATGTTTCCCGTACCGTTGATGGTGGGGATGGAGCGATTCAGCAACAGGTCGCTTGTCTTCGACCAGTACATGTCGAATGTTCCTTGGATACGTCCGTTCCACAGTTGGAAGTCGATACCGGTATTGATGGATTGTGTAGTTTCCCATCCTAACGAAGGAGAAGCCAGCTTGGAAGGATAGAAACCGTAGTTTGGGGTATGGTCGTCTTTCAGATAATTGAAGGTGGAAAGGTCAGGCAATGTAGTGTAGGCGCCTACTGCTTCGTTACCGTTCTTACCCCATGACAGGCGATATTTCAGGTTGCTTACCACTTTTGCCAACGGGCTTGTCTGAAAGAAATGTTCATTGGAAATATTCCAGCCGATAGCCATGGAAGGGAATATACCGAACTTGGATTGGCTACCGAATGCGGAGTAACCGTCACGGCGTGCAGTCAGTGTCAATAGGTAACGGCTGTCGTATGAGTAGTTCAGACGTGCCATCTGAGAGATATGGTTTTGCTTGGTATAGCTGGAGCTGCCGGACATGGTGGCGGCTTTGGATATCTGATAATAGTACATCACGTCGTTCGGAAAGTCTTTGCCTTCCATTCCGTTGCCTTCTTTCTCGTAGCTTTGTGCAGAATACAGACCGGTGAAGAAGATGCGGTGCTTGCCGAATTCACGGGTATAAGTGATGATGTTTTCCAGAATCCACTCTTGTGAGTGCCAGTCGTCGGTGTTCAGAATACCATTGGAGCGTGCGCCGTAGTAAGTGTCCATTCCTTGGTACTGTTTCCAGCTGCTGTTTTGGTACGTATAGCCGGTATTGAGCTTATAGCTGAGTCCGGGGACGAACGGCAACTTTATTTCTACCACGTTGTTGGTGATGACTTTAGAGCGTATGTCGTTGCTCTTGTTGTTGAGGCTGCTTAAGGGGTTTACAGAGAAAGCTTCGCTGGAATCTTCCCAGGCGGCGGAACGGATGTTGCCTTCTTCGTCATAAGCTTCTGCCAGGGGATTCATACGGAATGCTCTGGAGAAAGAAGCGCTGCTGCCGCTTCGGTCGTAGCGTCCCAACTGGGTACTGGTAGAGAACTTAAACCAGGAAGTGAACTCCTGATCGAGGTTGAAACGGATGTTGTAGCGTTTGAATTGGTTGCCTACGGCAGTACCTTTCACATCGGTATAGTTCAGCGAGACAAAATAGTTGGTTTTGTTGACGCCACCACGGAAGGAGATGTTGTGCTGCTGCTTGAAACCGGTGCGGGTTGCCAGCTCCAGCCAGTCGGTATCCATGCCGGCTTCGTGCATACGCAATTCTGTGGCGGTCATAGATCCCATCCACGGTTCGGGATTGCTTTCTGTGGGCGGGGTGGTATTGGCATCTTTCAATGCTTCCGTCTTATACTTCCAGAATTCAGCTCCATTCATGAGGTTGGGGAAGTTGATAGGATTGTCAATGGTGATGTAGGTGTCGTAAGATACGGTCAGTTTGCCTTTTTCACCTCTCTTGGAGCTGATGAGGATGACACCGTTCGAACCGCGGGCACCGTAGATGGCAGCCGAAGAAGCATCTTTCAATACTTCAATGGATTCGATGTCGTTCGGATTGATTTCGGACCAGGGACCATCAAAGGGAATACCGTCCAGAATAACCAGTGGTTTGTTGTCTGCCGTGATGGAGTTCTCGCCGCGGATGCGGGTCTTGGTGGAAGAGCCTTCCGCATTGGTTCCGGTCACTGAGATATTCAGGCCCGGTACGGCACCTTGCAAAGATTGGATGATGTTGGTTTGCGGGCGATTCTCCAGTGTTTTGGTATTTACGGAAGCAACTGCACCTGTCATATCCGACTTGCGCTGCACACCATAACCTACCACTACTACCTCATCCAGCATCTTAGTGTCTTCCTTCAGGATAATGCTGACGGGTTTCGTGCCGTTGACTTTCACATCCTGGTTCAGATAGCCGATAAAAGAGATTTCAAGAGTGCTGCCATTCTGTACATTTGCTAATGAAAAGTCTCCTTCTACATTGGTGACACTTCCTGTACCAGTGCCTTTCACAATGACATTAGCTCCGATGATGGGTTCGCCCTTTTCATCTTTCACATTTCCGGTGACTGTGACTTGCTGTTGTGCAAATGCATTTACCGAAATGAACAGTAACAAAGCGCAGCAGGCAAGAATGAGTCTGCATGAGCGTTTTTCTTTTCTTTTCATGATTCGTTTAATAGTTAACATAAGTTTTTAGTTTGGATCTCTGTGGCAAAGGTATGCGCAATAAGGGTTACTTACTCTGCGAGGTAAACAGGCAAAGTAAACTGTTAAAACTGATAAGTGATTGATTATTAGTGCTGCTTTCTGAAAATGAGAGGCTCGGAAGTAAACTCTTTGAATGGAATCGGTAGTAGAGAGCAGGGCTTACGCTTTGTATTTTCCGAGCTTTTTCACAGCATTTATAAAATCTTCTTTCGGGATAATGGATTTATTCCGGGTACGAAGCCGGTTGTTATAAACTGTTTGTGCGGAACAATGGAGGAAGTCCGCTATCTTCACGCTGTCTGTGATGCCGAGTCTTATCAAGGCATGTATGCGCAGTTCGGTATTAAGCAGTTCGCCTTCTTTCAGTTCGATGCGCTCTTCGGGTAGCAGTAAGGCGTTGAAGTCACCTACAAAATCGGGATAGAGATGCAGGAAGATGGTATCGAAATTCTGGTAGAACTCTTTCAGTTCGTTGGAGGCTGTTGCGGAAGAGTCTGTCATTGCTTTTACATCTTCTATCTGGCCTACTTTCAGTTTCCGGTTGATGTTCTTGCGAAACTCTTCCAGCTTACTGATGTAGGTGGAACAGATGTTGAATACATAGCCGATATATTCTTCTTTTACGTAATTAGATTCCCGCAACTGGTCATTGACTTCCTGTAATTGCGTATTCAAGTCTTTTAGCTGTATGTTTACTTCTTCCAGGCGTTGATGTGCCGTAGAGAGGGCATCCATATTAACAGACAGCTTCTGGTTTGTACTGTCTAACTTCAAGTTGGCTTCTTTTAGCCGGCGCATTTGCTTGCGGATGAACAGGAAGGCGCCGATCAGTACGAGAAATAAGAAACTGACGGCAATCAGGGAGGCTTGAAGACGCTTTTGCTGTGTGCGGCTCTGTTCCTGGTACGCTTTGTAGATTTGGTTTTGCAAATGAGACATTTTGACTATTCGTACCCGGTTGTGGAAAAGCATGGCTTTTTGGGAACAATAGAGGATGTAGTTATAGGCGCGGTCTATTTCTCCATGCTTAAATAGGTATTCCGCTATTTCCTGCAAAGAGCCGATATCTCCGTTGACAGACCGTATGTCTGCCATAGCCGAAAGAATGAGGTTTTCCAGGTATTTGCTCTCGTTATTTTCACTCCGGTAGATGGCGGAGAGATTGTAGGTAGCTATGGAATACTTGCGGCTGTCGTTAGACAATGTCTGCTTGTTTTCCTCAAATGCTTGTTTGACGGGTTCTATTTCCGGGGTTCCCATGTAGAGCCATGCCCGGCAGTTCCAGTAGCGCAATTCGTCGGGAGTGGCTGTGAGGTATACCGAGTCTCGGAAAGCCTTTTGGAGATTATTGTAATGTTCCGACAGTTGGGAGTTCTCACTGGAGTAATCCCGGAGGCGGGAATAGAGTGTACATAACCTGCCAAAATACTCGGAACGGAGATTTTGGGGTAATTCTTCCGGTTGGATGTCACTGACGGCTTTCAAGGCTTCGGTCAGTAGCCCGGAGGAGGTGAGGACAAATGATTGTTCGAGCAAAGAGACCACTTCCCAGGTACGGTTGTTGGTCTGTTGTGCCAGTTGTATGTTCTTGTTGATGTAATGTAGGGCGGAATCCGCATCATAAACCCGATACTCCAAATAGACCATTCTATTCATGGCATAGAGTTCCTTTACATCTTTGACCCGGCTATACTGCATTTTCAATTGCTTGATGCGCTCCTCTTTTACTCTGACAAATAGATCCTGCTGTTCCAGCAGGCTATCTAAAGAGTGAAGTAATTTCCTGTTTTCTTCTAAAGCATGTTTAGAAGTGTCCGCACAGACATAGGCAGGAAAAAGAAGGCATACAATGAGTATAAAGAGGCCGCTTTTCATGGCGCTACAATCCTAAAACGTCCGTTTGTCTTGGCTGATTGTCATATTGTCCGCTGATTCCTTGGATTTCTTTGGGGTTCAACTCCAATCCTTTCTTCATATCTTCTGCAGAGCCTACCGTGTCACCATTCAGCAACTTGGCGCGACCGCGTTCATGATAGGCTTGTGCGAAATTAGGATTCAGTTCGATGGCTTCGTCAAAGAGTGCGATAGCTTCGGGATACTTCTTCTGGACGATATAAAGTTGTCCCAGGCAAAGAAAAGCCTGTTCGTTGAATGGATTCAATTCTGTTACATAGCGATAATCGGTTTCGGCTTCTTCCTGCTGTCCCGTTGTTTCTTTCACTTTACCGCGGAGCAGTAATGCAGCTTCTTCATCGGGATCTTGGGAGAGTATAGCGTCGATATCTTCGGTAGCTTCCTTGTATTGCTGCATCTTGATTAAGGCTTCGGCACGCAGCAGGCGGGCTTCGGTGAAGTCGTCTTTCAGTACGATAGCTTTGGTGAGATGGGCGATGCTCATGATACCGTCGTCCATACCTTGCTTGGCTCTGCCCAGAAGATAGTGTGCCATGGCATTTCCTTCTTCTATTTCAATAGCTTTTTGTGCGGCGTCTGCCATTGCCTGATAGTCTTCTTGCAGGTAACATACGTTGGCAAGGGTGAGGAAAGTGGAGGTATGGTCCGGTTCCTGTTTTGCCATGCGTTCCAGCAGTTCATGTGCTTCGCTGAGGGCATTGGTTTGGATGTAAACCTGGCTCAGGTAGCTCATGGTTTCAAAGTCTTCCTGAAGGGCAAGGGCTTCCGTGAAGCATTTAATTGCATAATCGGGACGCCCCATGCGCTGTGCACGCATGCCGTCATACTTAAATATCTCGAAGTTCTTTTGATCGTTTTTCTGTTTTTCAGTTTCCGGTTTTTCTTGTTTGCCGGAGAAGAAAGATTTAAAGAATCCCATAATATCTGTATTTCTTAGGTGTTTTGTTTTTATTCTTTTTGCAAACTTAGTGAAAAATCTCGTTTCCATATCAAGAATTCGACCTAAAAAGAAAAAACATCCGTGTTATTATTGATGGTATCATTTAAAATTTGTTATTTTGCGATACATTTATCAATTATATTAATTAATCATCATTTCTAAATTAAAGACACAAGAATGAAAAAGACTTTCATGAAGTGGGCCTTCTTTATGTTATGTATGGCCATGACAATGCCTGCAATGGCTCAGTTTAATGTGAAAGCACTGAAAGGTGCGGCTAAAGCTGTTAAAGCTGTTACTCTGACTGATGCTCAGATGGCAGAATATGTAAAAGAGTATATCGACTGGATGGATACACATAATCAGGTATGTGCCGACGATAATGAGTATACAATTCGTCTGAAAAAGCTGACTGAAGGTTTGACGGATGTGGAGGGAATTCCTTTGAACTTCAAAGTTTATTATGTGATAGATGTCAATGCATTTGCTTGTGCTGACGGTAGTGTGCGCATTTTCTCGTCTTTGATGGATATCATGACGGATGATGAATTGCTGGGTGTAATCGGTCATGAAGTAGGTCACGTGGCACACAAGGACTCTAAGAATGGGTTCCGTACGGCATTGCTGACTTCAGCTTTGAAGGATGGTATTTCTTCACAAGGTGGTACAGCAGCTAAGTTATCTGATTCTCAGTTGGGTGACCTGGGTGAGGCTCTGGTAAACTCTACATATTCACAGAAGCAGGAGAGAAGTGCTGATGACTATGGATATGAATTCCTGAAAAGTCATGGTAAGAATCCCTGGGCAATGGCTTTATCTTTCCAAAAGCTGAAGAAATTGCAGGAAGAAGCCGGTGCACAGAAAAGTAGTAAGCTGAATCAACTGTTCTCTACTCATCCTGATTTGGATGCCCGTATCCAGCGTATGGAAGAACGTGCAACCAGCGAGGGTATTGAGAAGCCGGCAGTAACGGAATAATTCTTATTGATATCATAAGGAGAAGGGTGTGCATTCACTGTACGCCCTTTATTATGCCTTCAGACTTATTATGCCGTTCTCCGCCTTCAGATCTTCATCTTCCAGCAATTCGCGGATGCATTGAGAGATAATTTCTTTATCTGCTTCTATTTGTGAGGCAATATCGGCAGGTGTCAGAGGTTGCTTGCGAAGCAATTCTTTAATTTCTTCTTTTATTTGTTGGGAGGAAAGCCCGGGAGTCTCGGCACGGTGGCTGAGGCAGACATCGCATATTCCGCAGTTATGCTCATTCTTCTCTCCGAAATAGCGTAGAAGCATACGGCTGCGGCAAACGGTTTCGGTCGTTACATAATCTACCATTGCCTGAATGCGGGCTTCATAACGCTCCTTACGCTCCTCGTATATGCTGCGGGAGATTTGCAGATGTTGCCTGTCTACGCGTTCGCGTGTGTATATGATATAAGGTGTCTTTTTATGTGGAATATAGTCGATGACACGCATCTTGGATAGACGTATCAGCAAGTCGTACACCCGTTGTCGCGTTAATCCGCTACGTACCGCAAGTGAATTCTCGTTGATAAAGGTGTAATCCGTGAATACTCCGGTGTAAGAGCGCAGAACGATTTGAATAAGTTTGTCCATATCCTCTCCCAGTTCGCGTAATTTATACAGTTCATCACGGCGGACGGTGAAGTAAAGACGGGAGGCATTGTCCTGTTCGTCGGTATATTCCAGATATCCTGCTTGCGTCAGAATCTTCAATGCACTGTCGGCAGGTACAGGGAAGTATTTGAACTTCCGGCAAAAGTCTTCCAGATTGAACTCTCTGACACATCCCAAACCGTCTCCCATTGCCATCTGATAATAATATTGCAGATGTTCGTATACCTGTTTGATGTAGTCTTTCTCCGGAAAGGTGTCCGGGATACGTTTATGAAGGGTGACTTTGTCCGATTTGGCATAGAGTATTACGGCATACGCTTTGTTGCCGTCACGTCCTGCACGTCCTGCTTCCTGGAAATAAGCTTCGGGAGAGTCCGGCAAATCGAGGTGGATTACGATACGTACATCGGGTTTGTCGATACCCATGCCGAAAGCATTGGTGGCAACCATTACACGACTTTCTCCTGTCTGCCAGCGATGCTGACGTATATCCTTGGTGGCATCATCCAGACCGGCATGGTAGAAGTCGGCGGTAATCTCTTCGTTAATTAAAAGTTCGGTGATTTCTTTGGTTCGCCGACGATTGCGTACGTAAATAATGGCACTACCCGGCATACGGCGTAGGATGTGAAGAAGTTCTCCGGTCTTATTTTCTGTTTTGCGGACTATGTAGGCAAGGTTCTTTCGTTCAAAACTCATGCGAAAAACATTTTCCTGCCGGAAGCACAGCCGCGCCTGGATGTCCTTCACGACTTCCGGAGTAGCGGTTGCAGTCAGTGCCAGCACAGGGACACCGGGTAGGAGATCACGTATTTCGGCTATCTTCAGATAGGCAGGACGGAAATCATATCCCCATTGTGAAATGCAATGGCTTTCGTCAACGGTTATCATGCTAACGTTCATTTTCCGTAGCTTGGTGCGGAAGATTTCCGTATCCAACCGTTCGGGCGATATATACAGGAATTTATAATTGCCGAAAATACAGTTTTCCAGCGTGACGATAATCTCTTGCCTGGACATTCCGGAGTAGATGGCAAGTGCTTTGATTCCTCTTTTTTTCAGGTTCTGTACTTGGTCTTTCATCAGAGAAATCAGAGGAGTAATAACTATGCAAAGCCCCTCTTTGGCAAGTGCAGGCACCTGGAATGTGATGGACTTTCCGCCGCCCGTAGGCATCAGCCCTAGGGTGTCTTTGCCTTCGCCAATGCTATTGATGATGTCTTCCTGTATGCCCCGGAAGTTATCATATCCCCAGTACTCTTTGAGAAGTTGAGAGTTGAGAATGGAGAGTTGAGAGTTAGGCTGCGCAGTCATAGGGTGTGGTATTATGGGAAGTTGAGAGTTGAAGGTGGAAAGTGAGTAGTCAAACCGTATGGTAACTCTCAACTCTCCATTCTCAACTCTCAACTTCTCAAACTAATTAGGTTGAATATCCTCTATCTGCAACTGTACCTCGCCCCGTTTATGGGTATTCTCTTCAATGGTGTAGCAGATATCAAACGAACGCTTGGTTTTGATGAAACGTACATGCGAACTTTGTCCGAAGGCGATGCCGTTCATTACATTATTCGATTTGTTGTCTACCAGTTCCAGCTTGATATGCTCCTGATCACGCCCCACTACTTTACTGGTACCGTAATCATAGACATTATGCGTACAGAATATCGGTTTCGGATTATCCGGACCATAAGGATTGAATTTCTTCAGGTCATTAAAGAATTTCGGAGAAATATCCCTGAAATCTATCTCTGCATCGATATTTATGACCGCACTTGTCTGTTCCGGTAGGATGTTCTGTGAAACGAATTCCTCGAAGCGTTCGGTAAAGGCGGGAACATTCTCCACTTTCATCGAAAGACCGGCTGCATAGGTATGGCCACCGAAATTTTCCAGCAGATCACGACAATATTCAATCGCCTTATACACGTCAAAACCAGATACGGAACGGGCGGAACCTGTTGCCATATCATCCGTACGGGTCAGTACTACCGCGGGGCGATAATAAATCTCCGTCAGGCGGGAGGCAACGATACCGATAACACCTTTGTGCCAATCCTCGTTGTATAACACGATGGAGCGGCGGTCTGCCAGTCCTTCCAGGTCAGCTACAATCTGGTTGGCTTCCTCGGTCATGGTCTTATCGAGGTCTTTCCGGGTTTCATTGTATTGATTGATTTGATTGGCTTTTTCCAAAGCCATGGAGAAATCTTTCTCTGTCAGCAGGTCGACAGCTTCTTTTCCGTTTTGGATACGTCCGGAGGCATTGATGCGTGGGCCTATCTTGAACACGATGTCGCTGACGGTAATATCCTTTTCCGTCAGTCCGCATACGTCGATGATCGCTTTCAAGCCTACACTGGGATTACTGTTCAATTGCTTCAATCCATGGAAAGCAAGTATCCGGTTTTCTCCCATGATGGGAACAATGTCCGAGGCGATGCTTACGGCAACCAAGTCGAGCAGTGGAATGAGGTGATGGAACTCAATGCCATTGCTGATGGCAAATGCCTGCATAAATTTAAAGCCTACGCCGCAACCGGAAAGGTGCTCGTAAGGATACGTATTATCTAAACGCTTGGCGTTCAGGATGGCGGCGGCAGGTGGAAGTACATCGTCGGGCACATGATGGTCGCAGATGATGAAGTCAATGCCTTTTTCTTTGGCATAGGTGATCTCCTCTACAGCTTTGATGCCGCAATCCAGTACGATAATCAATCCTACACCGGTTTCCGCGGCATAGTCTACCCCTTTGGTAGATACCCCGTAGCCTTCGTTGTAGCGGTCGGGGATGTAATAGTCAATGTTCGAATAGAACTGTTGAATAAACTTGTAGACCAATGCCACTGCAGTAGTACCGTCTACATCATAGTCACCATAAATCAGAATACGCTCTTTCTTTCCCATTGCCTTATTAAGGCGTTCCACGGCCACATCCATGTCTTTCATCAGGAATGGGTCGTGCAAGTCGGGCAATTGCGGGCGGAAAAACTTCTTGGCATCCTGTGCCTTCGTTATTCCCCGCTGCACCAATAATCCGCTAAGAATCGGGCTAATCCCTAATTCTTGGGCCAACTTTTGGCTTGTCTCTACCTGTTCGGGTGTAATGGGTTGATAATTCCATTTGTGAGTCATTTTATATATTGTTTTTTCCTTTTTTCAGTCTCGTGGTTGGAACAGGTTTCGTTTCTCTCGGGAAAAGCCTATATTTTTCCAACAAGGCGTAAAAGTACGAAAAAGTATGGAAATAGAGGACGATTATGCGGAAAAACTTTGCGCAAAACTTTTTCATACGAATATGAAAGTTCTGCATTCGATTTGCATTATCTTTGTTTCCCAAAAAACTTTGAACGTGATATGTTGACATTCATCTCTTGTGCCAAAACGATGACGGCACGTATATCTGTAGGAGTCCCTGAAATAACCGTTCCGTATTTTCAGGCGGAAGCAGTACAGAATGCCTTGGATATGGGGCAATTTTCAGCTGCTGACCTGGAACGTCTGCTACGTATAAATTCCAAGATTGCCGCTGAGAATTATCTGCGCTATCAGGATTTCTTTTCGGAGGCAAATTCTGCAATGCCCGCTATCTGTGCCTATACCGGTGCGGTGTTCAAACGTATAATGCCGAAAGATTTTTCCGAAGATGATTTTCGTTACGCTCAGGAACACATGCGTATCACTTCCTTTCTGTACGGACTGCTTCGTCCGCTGGACGGGATAAAGCCTTATCGTATGGAAGGAGATGTACGCCTGCCCGAAAGGGGAGGGATGACTATGTTTGATTACTGGAAACCTTTGCTGACGGATTATTTTATAGCGGATATCAAACGTCAGGGTGGCATACTCGTTAATCTTGCCAGTGGTGAGATGAGAGATCTGTTCGACTGGAAACGAGTAGAAGAAGAAGTCCGTGTCATTACTCCCGAATTCCAGGTATGGAAAGGCGGGCAGCTAAAGACAATTGTGATATATGCCAAGATGTGCCGCGGGGAAATGCTACGCTATATTATTAAAAATCGCATTGAAAATCCCGAAGACTTGAGAGCTTTTACGTGGGAGGGCTTCGCTTACGATGAAGGGCGCAGTACGGATGAGCACTTGCAATTTACGCTGGTGTGATCAGCGGAGGTGGCTATGATTGCAAAAGCTCCATGTATTCTTCGTAGCTGATATATCTTCCTCCCATTGATTTCAGATGGGGAGTTTCGAACTGGCAGTCTATCAGTACGCCGCCATGCTCTCCGAAGAATTGTGCCAAGTGGATGAGGGCTAACTTGGATGCACTGGGAACCAGTGAAAACATACTTTCACCGAAAAAGCATCGCCCCAAGGTGACTCCATAGAGTCCGCCTACTAACTGTTCCCCTTCCCATATTTCCACGCTGGCGGCAAAGCCCTGTTCATGCAGAAGTGTGTAAGCCTCTATCATCTCCGGACCGAGCCAGGCGCCTTCCATATCCATCCTCAGTTCTCCGCACTTACGGATGACTTCATCGAAAGCCTGATTGATAGTGACATCGTACTTCCCTTTGTTTATGAGCGTTCGCATGGAGTGGGAGATATGGATTTCGTCGGGGAAAATGACGAAGCGTTCCAGCGGGCACCACCATTGTATCATTCCCTCCTGAAAAGTGTACCAGGGGAATATCCCGTTAGAGTAAGCCAGGATGAGGCGGTCGGTCGACAGGTCACCGCCTACTGCCAACAATCCGTCCGGATCACCGTAGTGCGGATCGGGAAATGTAATTTCGTCAGTTAGTGCAAAGACCATAGTATCACTTTGTTGAGAGTTGTAGGACTAACTGATCTTTGTCTACCTGTATGCAAGTTTTACCGCCGGATTTTAAGGAACCGAATAAGATTTCGCGCATCAGGAGTGGTTTCAGATGCGAAGCTATCACACGGTCCATTTCGCGGGCGCCATATTCGGGTAGGAATCCACGTTGCAATAACCAGTTGCGGGCTTCCGGGCTCAGTCCCATCTCTATCTGGCGTGAGGCAAGCTTGCTGCTCAGTTCCCCAAGCTTCTTGTCGAGGATAAGTGAGGCCATTTTCCGACTCATATCGTGGAAAACGACAGTAGCGGACAGACGGTTGATAAACTCCGGCTTGAAGGTCTTCTTGACCTGTTTCAACATGGCTTCCCCGGCTGTAATCTGACTGCTGAATCCAATAGATGCCTGACGGGCAAATTGTGCACCGGCATTTGAAGTCATGATAAGTACAACGTGGCGGCAGTCGGCTTTTCGTCCCTTATTATCCGTAAGAACAGCATAGTCCATTACTTGTAGCAGGATGTTGAATACATCGGGATGGGCTTTCTCTATTTCATCAAGCAGCAGTACGCAGTTGGGAGTTTTGCGGATGGCGTCGGTTAATAAACCACCGTCTTCATAACCTACATATCCGGCGGGTGAACCGATTAATTTGGCTACGGTATGCTTCTCGGTATATTCGCTCATATCGAAACGTTGCAAGGAAATACCCAGTTCGGAGGCCAGCACTTTGGCTACTTCGGTTTTACCTACTCCGGTAGGACCGACGAAGAGCAGGCTTGCCAGCGGTTTGTTTTCATCCAGCAGTCCGGCTTTGGACATTTGTACGGCTTCCACTACTTGACGCACTGCCTCTTCCTGACCGTAAATTTTGGCACTGATACGTGCATGCAAAGTTTCCAGTGAGGTGGTATCTTCTTCTTTCATGGCGAGTGCATCTACTTTACAGATACGGGCGAGTACATCGGTTATCAATGTCTTGTCCACAATTTGCTCTCCGGAAGGTATAGGGTGAATTTCGCGGTAAGCTCCTGCTTCATCCACCAAGTCGATAGCCTTGTCGGGCAGAAAGCGGTCGCTGATATAGCGGACACTTGCTTTGACGGCGTAAGGGATTACATCAGGTTGATAGGTTACTCCATGAAATTCTTCATATTTTTCTTTCAGTCCTTCTACAATATGGATGGTTTCCTCAATGCTCGGTTCATGTATATCTATTTGTTGGAAGCGGCGCACCAACCCCTTGCTGCGGGCAAAGTAACGGTTGTATTCCTCGTAAGTAGTAGAACCGATGAAACGGATGTCTCCGCTTTCCAGATAAGGTTTCAGCATATTGGATGCATCCATGGAGCCGTCTCCTGTACGTCCGGCACCTATCAGATTGTGTATCTCGTCGATATAGATGATGGCACGTCCTTCATTGCGGACACCTTCCATAATGGTTTTCAGGCGTTTTTCAAAGTCACCCCGGTATTGCGTACCTGCCAGTAGAGTACCTAAATCCAGTTCATAGATACGGCAGTCGAGGAGTCGTTCGGGGACCTCACGTGCTTCGATGCGGGCAGCGAGTCCGTAAGCGAGGGAGGTTTTGCCAACGCCCGGTTCGCCTACATGCAGCGGATTGTTTTTCTCTTTGCGACAGAGCACCTGGATGGTTCGTTCCAGTTCAGCTTCCCGTCCGATGAGTGGATTGTGGTCTTGCAGACAGTCATTCAGACAAGTTACAAAGTTTCGCCAGGGCTCACTTTTTTCCTGTGGAGAGGTTTGCAGATTGTCTTCTTCCTCCACTTCTTCATATCGGGAGATGAGTTGGCTGATAAATTCGGGTAGATCTTCTTCAAGAGCTTCTTTCAGGATATGGCATGCCCAGGAGTCCTTGAGCTGGAGCATGCTTTGCACTAAATGGGGGACGTTCAATGCTTCAGCACTTGAATAGTCTATCATCAGATAGGCATGTTGTATCAGTTCGTTGAGCTGGGTTGAAACTTCCAGTTCATAATCCATGTCTGCGGGAACGCTTTCCAGTTCTTCCGTGAAATAATTCTCTAAAGAGAAAGCAAGTTCCTGGGTATCACAGAAACACATATTTAAAGCATTGGCAAAGGGACTCTGTTCCAGAAATGCACTCAGCAAATGCTCAGGTGTGATAAATTCATGGCGATAAGATATCGCTTTTTTTTGTGCATAGGTGAATGCGCTGTTCACATGCACTGTATTTTGTATATCCATAATCTTCTCCTAATTCTTATTCTTCTTCCGGCGCAACGGTGAGCCGGAGTGGAAAATTCTCTTCGCGTGCCATACGGGTGGCTTTCTGTACTTTCGATTGTGCAATGTCGTATGTATAGATGCCTACCACTGCTGATTGACTCTTGTGTACCTGTAGCATCAGCGTTTCTGCTTCTGCTGCCGATTTAAAGAATATGGTAGTAAGTATCTTGACGACAAACTCCATCGTGGTGAAGTCATCGTTAAAGATGATCACCTTGAAGTGCTGTGGTTCGCGTAGATCTGTACGTTCCTTTTCTTTGAAAGATGATTGTTGCTGTTCCATAATGGGGGCAAATTTATGAAAAAAGAGGCAGATTAAGGCTGTATACGAGTATTAAACTTACTGTAGCAATATGTTCGATTATTGCCTGTGTATTCGTATCTGTATAGGACTAAATTAAATATTACTGATGAGATTTTTATAGTTTGTTGATAATCGATTGATAACATTTACCAGTTGTTTACTTCAAGGTGTAAAAGCATTTACTGCCGCATGTAACGGTCTTTACCCCTTATTGTAACGCCATTTACCTCGGTATGTAACGACCTTTACCTTGGTGTGTAAATGGAGTTACCGTGTGGGGTTAACTCTATGGTTATACAAAGTGAATGATTTAATGACTTTTTAATCAAAAGTGTCTCACTTGATGATTTTTTTGTTTTGATATTTGATTTACGATTTTTACATATATTAAAAATGGTATTTGCATGATTCCTATTGCCCAGATAATGAAGCAAACTGTAGTAAATGCGAATACTATTTGCTGGATTATATGAATATCGAAAGTCTGAATTCTAAGAAAACCGGAAAGGGGAATTAGAATGATTGGAAGCACGAAGCATAGCATACTCCATTTCCAACAGAAACTGAACAATTTTCTATGGATTTCATAATTTCTTCCAAGATCCGTCCATGCGGCTGCAATGGCAATTGTACCAAATATGTTAGTCAGATAAAGGCCGATTCCTGCACATTCAAGATAATTTCCACAGTCTGCTACTCTTGCCCAAAAGAGATAGCTGAAACATGTTGGAAGCAGACATGAGTAACATGTAAAAAGGGGAATCTTTTTTATGAGTTGAATAAATATGTTGATGAAGATAAAGAAGAGAATAACATAGAGCACTATTCGGTAATAGTCGAAAATTGAACCTACCGGCGGGAATGTGTTAGTCATTATTCCTGTATCACTCACTGTTTGTACAGGCATATTGATAAGACTGAATTCTCCTCTTAAAAACTCTTGTGGTGATGTGATGTTTAGCCAAGGCAGTAGGCAACTGATAAATAAAATAGCAGAGCAACCAGCTTGCAGCAGTGTGGGAAAGGAAAGTTTTTGTTTTTTCATAATATTAGTCGCTTTTATGTCATATGCAGTATGCGTACAACAAAACTATACAATATATTTGTGTTATCCAAATTAATGATTTGTATGGGATTGACTAATAGTGTTTTATTAGAAAACAGGAGCTTGTCGCTATGTATAAGAAATCCCCTTCACATGCAGCCCTTATGTATAAAGGAATGGTGCAGTAGAAGGGGACTTCTTGTATTCTATTTTTTTATTTTTTCTTTCTTAAATCCCTTCCTTCATATTTACAGATTGCCCGAATCCATTCTTCCTCCAGAGGTTTAGATTCATGCTTTTCAAGATTGAAAGCTACCATAATGGAGGTGCATATGCACTTGATCTCCTGTGTTTCCGTATCAATCACCCGCTGTGCGAGATGAAAACTTTTGGTGCCGATTTCAGTAACGGCTGTTTGTACAGCGATATGATCCGAACCATAAATCTGTGCAAGGAAGTTCGCTTCTATATGTACGACGACAATGCCGTCTTTCTCCCAATCGACGTCCGGGCATACGGAAGCAAAGTACTCGGTTTTTCCCAAATCATAGAAAGAGAAATAAACCGTATTATTCACGTGGCCGAATTTATCGACATCATTAAATCGTAGTTGTATGGGCAGGGTGTGGTTAAATTGAATTTCTTCCATTGTTTTCTCTTAAACTTTTCTATTAATCCGTGCAAAAATACTACTTTTGCGTGTTAATCACTGTATTTATACACCAAGAAATGATAGAAGATATTAAAAAAGCCTGTCAAGTGATGAACGAAGGCGGAGTCATTCTGTACCCCACCGACACCATTTGGGGCATAGGTTGTGACGCTACCAACGAAGAAGCTGTGCGGCGAGTGTATCAGATAAAACAGCGTTCGGACAGTAAAGCGATGCTTGTGTTAGTCGATTCTCCTGTAAAGGTGGACTTCTATGTGCAGGATGTGCCGGAAGTAGCCTGGGATTTGATTGAGGTGGCAGACAAACCGCTGACAATCATTTATTCCGGTGCACGAAACCTGGCATCCAATCTGATTGCCGAAGATGGCAGTGTAGGTATCCGGGTGACGAATGAAGAATTCTCAAAACATCTCTGTCAACAGTTTCGTAAGGCGATTGTTTCTACGTCAGCTAATATCAGCGGGCAACCTTCACCGGCAAATTATAGTGAGATCACAGAAGAACTTAAGTCCATGGTCGACTATGTGGTAGGCTATCGACAGGAAGAAATGGGACATCCGAAACCATCCAGCATTATAAAACTGGATAAAGGTGGCGTTATAAAAATTATTCGGGAATAAGATAACGGGCTATAAGCTATTGTTGGTCTTATCTCTATAAGTTCACTTATGCTCTGAGCTTGTCGAAGAATTTTCTCTCTTATTAAATAGATATGAGAGTAAATTCTTTATTTCGTTTAGAATGGTAAATATAGGTATATGGAAAAAGAGAAGAGAAGTTTGTTTCAGCGTTTCCTTTTATGGCGTGAAAAGAATATAAAGGAAAAACAGTTTATCCTGATACTCAGTTTTCTGGTAGGTATCTTTACGGCTATTACGGCTTTGATACTGAAGATGTTGATACACTGGATACAGAATTTTCTGACGAATAATTTCAATACGACGGAGGCTAACTACCTTTATTTAGTCTATCCGGTAGTGGGAATATTTCTGGCAGGCTTGTTTGTGCGCTATGTTGTGAAGGATGACATCAGTCATGGAGTTACAAAAATCCTTTATGCCATTTCCCGTCGGCAAGGACGGATTAAGCGGCACAATACATGGTCGTCTGTGATTGCCAGTTCCATAACCATTGGTTTTGGTGGTTCGGTAGGAGCCGAGGCACCTATTGTACTGACAGGCTCTGCTATTGGTTCCAATCTGGGAAGTGTCTTCAAAATGGAGCACCGTACTTTGATGCTTTTGGTGGGTTGTGGGGCTGCCGGTGCCATTGCAGGTATTTTCAAGGCACCTATTGCAGGATTAGTGTTTACGCTGGAAGTGCTTATGATAGACCTGACTATGACCTCTCTGCTTCCGTTGCTGATTTCTGCGGTGACAGCTGCAACGGTTTCTTATATCACTACCGGAACGGAAGCAATGTTTAAATTTCATCTAGATCAGGCATTCGAGATGGAGCGCATTCCTTACGTTATCATGCTGGGTATTTTCTGCGGACTGGTTTCACTCTACTTTACCCGTGCCATGAATTCTGTAGAAGGCGTTTTCGGCAAACTGAAAGGCCCTTACCAGAAATTGGCTTTAGGTGGTATTATGCTGAGTATCCTGATATTTCTTTTTCCGCCGCTCTATGGTGAAGGTTACGACACTATTGAATTATTGCTGAACGGTACTTCCAATGCTGATTGGGATACAGTCATGAACAACTCATTCTTTTATGGACACGGTAATTTGCTACTGCTTTATCTGATGCTGATTATTTTGTTTAAGGTGTTTGCGTCCAGTGCCACAAACGGTGGTGGGGGTTGCGGTGGTATTTTTGCACCCTCTTTGTATCTGGGTTGTATTGCAGGCTTCGTCTTTGCCTTTTTCAGTAATAAGTTTGATTTCTCGTACTATTTACCCGAAAAGAATTTTGCCTTGATGGGTATGGCAGGGGTGATGAGTGGTGTCATGCATGCCCCGCTGACCGGAGTCTTCCTGATAGCCGAGCTGACGGGAGGATATGACCTTTTCCTGCCGCTGATGATTGTAGCTGCCAGTTCATATCTGACGATTATAGTTTTCGAACCTCATAGTATTTATTCCATGCGTTTGGCCAAAAAGGGAGAATTGCTAACCCATCATAAGGATAAAGCGGTACTTACCCTGATGAAAGTAGAGAATGTCGTGGAGAAAGATTTTGTTGTGGTTCATCCTGAAATGGATTTGGGTGAGTTGGTGAAGGCTATTTCGGCTTCACGGCGTAATATATTCCCTGTAACGGATAAGAGTGGGATATTGATTGGAATTGTCACCTTGGACGATATCCGGAATATCATGTTCAGGCAAGAACTATATCATCGTTTCACAGTAGGGAAACTGATGACGGCTATCCCCGCACGTCTGTATGATACGGATAGCATGGAGCAGGTGATGCGTACATTTGATGATACGAAAGCATGGAACCTTCCTGTAGTAGATGAAGAAGGACATTATTTGGGATTTGTCTCCAAGTCTAAGATATTCAACTCATACCGTCAGGTATTGGTACATTTCTCTGAAGATTAAAAAGTTTTTATATGATGAAGAAAGAAGATTTACGGATTGTTTACATGGGTACTCCGGATTTTGCAGTGGAGTCCTTGCGTTGTTTGGTAGAAGGCGGATATAATGTAGTAGGAGTCATCACCATGCCTGATAAACCGGCGGGTAGGGGACATAAACTTCAATTCTCTCCTGTGAAGCAATATGCACTGGAACAGAATCTTCCTTTATTGCAACCGGAAAAACTGAAAGATGAGGTTTTTGTCGAAGCTCTGCGTGAGTGGAAAGCCGATTTGCAGATAGTGGTTGCTTTCCGTATGCTGCCCGAGGTGGTGTGGAATATGCCGCGTTTGGGAACTTTCAATCTTCATGCTTCTCTTTTGCCCCAATACCGGGGAGCAGCTCCCATTAATTGGGCAGTTATCAATGGTGATACAGAAACGGGAATCACGACTTTTTTCCTGCGTCATGAGATTGATACAGGCGAAGTGATTCAGCAAGTGCGTATTCCTATCGCAGATACAGATAATGTAGGCATTGTACACGATAAGCTGATGATGCTTGGTGGAAAACTGGTAACTGAAACGGTGGATGCAATATTGAATGATGCTGTGAAACCTATTCCACAGGAAGAAATGGCGATTGTAGGCGAGTTGCGACCGGCACCGAAGATTTTTAAAGATACATGCCGCATCGATTGGAATCAACCAGTCAAACGTATTTATGATTTTATCCGTGGTTTGTCTCCTTATCCGACTGCTTGGTCAGAACTGGTTCAATCCGATGGAGAAGCGGTAGTTGTGAAGATATTTGAGACAAAAAAGATATTAAAGTCCCATGAATTAGCTCCCGGTACTTTGCTGACAGATGGCAAAACTTATATCCATGTGGCTGCGGCAGACGGCTTTATTGATATACATGCCTTGCAGCTTCCCGGCAAGAAGCGTCTGAAGACAGATGAACTTTTGCGTGGCTTCCGGTTGACCGAAGAGTTCAGAATGAAATAGTTACGAGCTACAAGTTACAAGCTACAAGTGCTATGCAGAGTGATAGCGTAGCAACTTGTAGCTTGTAGCTCGTAGCTCGTAACTTATTGCTTATATTTTTGTTCCTTTCCCAAAATTTTCCTTTCTTTGCACATTATTAACTACTAAACATTGAATGCCTATCGGAATACATTACGCTGAAATCTAAAAACACACGTAATGAAAAAGCAAACAAATGCTACTGACGAAACGTTGGTAGCCCTTTATGCACAAGGTAATAACGAGGCATTCGATATCCTGTTGAACCGTTATAAGGACCGTCTTTATGCGTATATCTATTACACGGTACGTAATGAAGAACTGGCGGAAGATATATTTCAGGAAACTTTCACAAAAGCTATTGTCACTATTCAGCAAGGGCGTTACAATGAAAATGGTAAATTTCCTGCTTGGTTGACCCGTATTGCTCATAATCTTATTATCGACTGTTTTCGTCAGGAAAAACAGGAGAATCTGGTGTCTTGCGATGAAGAAGAACGGAATTTACTGAACAATATCCGTTTGTCCGAAGGGACGGTTGAATCTGAAATCGTAAACCATCAGATCCTTTCAGATGTGCGTCGTTTAATAAAGCACTTGCCGGACGAACAACGTGAGGTCGTACATATGCGTTTTTATCAAGATCTCAGTTTCAAGGAGATAGCTGAGATGACGGGAGTCAGTATCAATACTTCTTTGGGGCGGATGCGTTATGCCATTTTAAACCTGAGACGGATGGCGGAAAAATATGGAATAGCCTTGACCGTAAACTAAAATATTTTATTCAATTTAACTCACGGATTTGCCCGGGCATAGTGGTTTTACATTATGCTCGGGCGGTTTGTCTACAAAACTCATATTTTTTATAGTTTCTCGTATACTATTTTTCTTTCTCTCACGTTCTTATCATATAAAGGAACTCCTATTTCATGACGGGTAGCCTGTGACTTCAGCTTTTAATTTTTAATTATCAATTTTTAATTCAATGAGCCTATGGATAAAAAAACTACTCCTTCCTTTTCTTCTTCATCCGTAAAACCGCGTACATCCGGTGGTACAATATCCGGTGAACGTCCGCAGCCTTCCGAGAAAACTTTGGATTTTCTTCGTAGTCTGGCCCGCAATTACCGGATTGTATCTCAGCTTCCGCAAGGCTTGCAGGGGATAATATTAGGATGAATGAAATCTTTTATCTACATTTGTACGTTATATCTATATATAATCTGTAAAATGTAGTGTATTATGAAACCAATCATAGCTCCTTCAATCTTGTCCGCAGATTTCGCTTATCTGGCAAAGGACCTGGAAATGCTGAACCGCAGTGAAGCCGACTGGGTACATATTGATGTTATGGACGGTGTGTTCGTTCCCAATATATCTTTCGGCTTTCCCGTATTGAAGTACGTGGCAAAGATTTCAAAGAAGCCTTTGGATGTACATCTGATGATAGTACAACCCGAGAAATTCATTCATGAAGTGAAAGCGTTGGGGGCACACACCATGAACGTGCATTTCGAAGCATGTCCGCACCTGCACCGGGTAGTGCAACAAATACGTGAAGCCGGTATGCAACCTGCTGTGACGCTGAATCCTGCTACTCCTGTAGCTATGCTGAAAGATATTATCCAGGATGTATATATGGTGCTGCTGATGAGTGTAAATCCCGGCTTTGGCGGACAGCAATTCATAGAACATACCATTGAGAAAGTACGTGAATTGCGTGCTCTGATAGATAGTACCGGTTCAAAAGCGCTGATCGAGGTGGATGGCGGTGTGAACCTGGAAACAGGTGCCCGTCTGGTGGCTGCCGGTGCTGATGCACTGGTTGCAGGAAATGCGGTCTTTGCCGCTCCTGATCCCGAAGGGATGATACATTCGTTAAAAGAACTCTAACTTTACATTCAGTTGATAAACAACACCCTGCAACGGCATCCTTTCTTACGACTTTTGATGCCGTTGACAGGTGGTATTATATGCGGAGATGCATACTTCTTCCATCAGCGTGCAGAGCTTTCCTTAAATATTCCCGAAGAGACGTCTTATTTGTTTTCCACGTTTTCTCCTGTATGGATTTGTTTGGCAGGTTTCCTTTTACTCTTTTTCGCTTATTTTCTTTCCGGTAAATATCGAATTCATTGGTTGTATGGTCTTTCTGTATTTCTTTGTTGCTTCGGTTTAGGTGCCGGCATATCAGGGGAGCGTTTGCATCGTGTGGTTTTTCCTTTTTCAGGTGATGCAGCGGTCTACCAGGCAGTTATCAGTGAACAACCGGAAATGAAGGAAAAAAGTCTTTTATGTCGGGTTCAGTTAGAAGGGAGAGTGGAAAAAGGGGCTGTGCAGAGAAGTGATCGTGAGCATACTTTCTTATTCTATTTCCCGAAAGATTCTACTACTGCTTCATTGAGCCGGGGAGATAGATTGTGGGTGCGCACCCGACTTACTCCCCCGGTTAATAATGGCAATCCTGATGAATTCGATTATATACGTTATCTTGTCCGTAAAGGTGGTACTGGTACGGCTTATATCCCTGCCGGACATTGGCGGATAGTGGGGCATGATGCTTCTCGTACTCTCCGTCAGATAGTTTCGGATTATCAGGAAAAAATGTTGGGAATCTATCGTCATTTAGGCTTTCAGGGAGATAATCTGGCTGTACTTTCCGCTCTCACGGTTGGCGACAAAGAAAACCTGAGTGAAGACATCCGGGAGACTTATTCAATAACAGGTGCCAGTCATGTGCTGGCTCTTTCGGGGCTTCATATCGGTTTTTTGTATGCTTTACTCTTTTTTCTTTTGTCTCTTATTTGGAAGCGGTGGAGTTACTTTAAGCCTTTCGGGCTTTTTCTGATTATTCTTTTTTTATGGGGATTTGCCTTCCTAACGGGACTGTCTTCTTCTGTAGTACGTTCTGTTATCATGTTTTCTTTATTAGCGATATCCAGTCTGCAACCGGAGAAACCGTTAACACTGAATACTCTGGCTGCTACTGCTTTTCTGATGCTGCTTTATAATCCGCTTTGGCTGTTTGATGTCGGTTTTCAATTATCTTTTGTTGCAGTAGCTTCTATCTTACTCATTCAACCCAAACTTTATAATTTACTTTCCGTACGATATCGTATTCCTCGTTACATTTGGGGCCTGTTGACAGTTTCTATTGCTGCGCAAATTGGTACGGCTCCTTTGGTTATTCTTTATTTCTCCCGTTTCTCAACTCATTTTCTGCTAACGAACTTGTGGGTAATTCCTATGGTAACGTTGATTTTATATTCTGCTGTTTTTATGCTTATTCTGACTCCTTTCCCTTTTCTGCAGCAAGGATTTGCATCTGTTGTCAATATATTACTAAGTAGCCAGAATAATGTTCTACGCCGTATAGAACAATTTCCCATGTCTTCCATTGATGGACTCTGGACGGAATGTTGGGAAATAATGTTGTTTTATATTTTTCTTTTGTCTCTGTTCAGGAATTTTTCTGTTCGTACCTCCCGTAGTATCTATTTTTCTTTGTGTTGTTTGCTTCTTCTTACTACTTATCATACAGTTTTGGTTAGTTCGCCTGTACCTCAGTGCTGTATTGCCTTTTATAACGTGCGTAACTGTCCTGCTGTCCATTGCCTTGCCGCTAATGGGAAGTCCTGGTTGGCCTGTGCCGATAGCTTGCCGGATGTATCCCGTTTGTATCGTGCGCTTTCTCCGAACTGGAATCATCAGCGTCTTTCCACTCCCGAAGTATTGACCGGTGATTATGCTACCTCCGGTTTGGCTTTCCATAACCATATTGTTTCTTATGCCGGCAAGCGAATTTGTTTGCTTCACGATGCCCGCTGGCGGAATAAAATTTCGAGTCATCCTTTAACTATTGATTATCTGTATATTTCTAAAGGTTATAAAGGACGCATCGAAGAACTAACTACCTTGTTCCGTATTCGGACTGTTATTCTGGATACTTCCCTTTCTGATTATCACAGTGACATTCTTAGAGAGGATTGCTCCCGTTTGGCTATTCCTTGTATTTCTTTGAAAGAGAGGGGAGCGCTTTGTATTCCTCTGTAACCATACGCACACTATTTGCTACGCTGCTACCATCAGCACTACGAAAACTGAGATAAGCTATCAGTTCATCATCTTGCCATTCATCAGGAATCATTAGTTCGGCAGTTCCGTCCTGGCGAAAATCGGCTTCGGTGTCATAGACAGCCATTCCTTTGTCTTTGTTGTACGCCAGAACCATAGCTATGTCTGTGTCTTCTGCATTGCCCGTGCCGCTATTATCCTTCCAGTTAAAAACATTTTTTCTTTTCCTTTATTTAGAATCACCTTCTTCAGCATATAGGACATAGCGGCGTTATACGCTGATTTTTCTCCTGTGAATTCTTTATAACCGATACGTATGAAAGGTTTGATTATTCTCAAAAAACTGAATGCCATAGCAAATTTTCCTCGTTGTTCTTGCTGCTTTGGGGTACGAGGGTTGCTGACTTTGGCAGCATGTGCACGTATATAATAGTTTGATTTCCAGTGAACACCTACTATTGTTCCTACTTTTCCGGAGACACCTCCGAGGATGTCTTTTTTGATACTTCCCATAATGTTTTCTCTTTAAATTATTGTTTTTGTTTAGGGTGTGAAAGTATGGAAAAGAAGCACTTTTGTCATCATGCCGGTTATTTTTGCGTTTAATTGCAGCGTTTTGCTTAGTTATTCTGAATTTACCGGAAGATTTATTTTTCCGGTATATCATTTATCCCTCTCTATACTTAAGACATACCAGCTCCATATTAAGACCGTTTTTTCTCCATGTAGAGGTACCTCTGAGTGGGAAATGTATGGAGCAAGTATATCTCGGATATTGTTCATACTATAGAATTTCATTCACATTTCTCATCTGAAAATATAAGTTGTAAGAAAATAAATGATATTTTTACAGGTATTATTACGACAAAAGAATTTATGAATACTAAGAATACTACATTTATTGGAAGCCGTTGGTTTTATGCCATCTGTTTTATCGGACTGTTTATTGTTGAAACGCTAATAGCTCTTTTTGTCCGCGATGCCTTTATACGTCCCTATATGGGTGATGTATTGGTAGTGATACTGATATACTGTTTTGCGCGTATATTTATCACTGAACCTTTGCGCGGACTACCGTTATGGATATTCCTGTTTGCTTGTTGCATTGAAGCGTTCCAGTACTTTCAGATTATTACTGTGTTGGGATTACAAGATTGTACGTTAGCAAAGGTCGTATTAGGTACGTCATTTTCGTGGTGGGATATTGTTTGTTATGCAGTGGGGTGTGTGCCTCTGTTTTTTATAAAGAAGTAGTGCCCATTCCTTGTGAATCCCTATTTTAATTGGTCTTTTTAGTTCTTTAACGATAAAACTTAGTTATAAAACTAAAAATATTAGTTTATTTGCAGAGATGTTATAAATGTTGAATCTGAAAACACACTAAGAATTATGAGAAAAGGATGGTTATACGCCACAGGTCTGGTTTGTCTGATGGCTGCTTGTACCGGTACTCCGCAATCCTCTGCAGATGGATTATGCTCGATTGATGTGGCAGGTGCTATGGAAAAGCCTGCCGAGTTGAAACTTTCGGAATTGGGAAGCGATGTGCGTTATGTTTTGTTGGAAACCACTGATTCATGCCTGATAGGTGGGAATCCGAATATTCTGTTGCTGGATAAACAGATTGCGGTTGTCTCAGGAAAAAACTGTTTCTTGTTTGATAAGGAAACAGGCAAGTTCTTAACTAAGGTTGGTCATGTGGGAGAAGATCCGGAAGCATATTCAGGACCGGCACCTACGTATAATGATGTGGACGGACTGCTTTACTTTATGCGTCGCCCTGCTACTTTGCAAAAATATGATATGCAGGGAAAGTATCGCGGTAAACTGACTATTCCTACCCCTCCGGCCTCACCGGGAGATTTTTGTTTTACAGATTCATTGGTGATCGGACATTATAATAATCTGGCTATGGGATACAATGCCCGTTCATTATTGTTTTTCAACGAAGCGGGCGAACAGGTAGATACGGTTCCCAGTCTATTTCCGGTATTGCCGGAAAAGGGCGTGCAGGATATTGCCAGCATCAGTGTGATCAAGCAAGGCAATGCGGCTATTGTTTTGAGTAACTTTAAAGATGGGGAAAATTCGGCAAGTATTACAGGTATTCCTTTCTTATGGAAGAGTGATGGAGAAGTACGGTTTAAAGAGAGTTTTAACGATACGATCTATACTGTGGAGAGGAATGGTCTGGTTCCTTATATTGCATTCGCTACCGGTAAATGGCATTGGGGAGCAGAGGCGCGTACCGATTCTAAAGATAACGAAAATCGCTTGTTGGTAGGCTGTATCTTTGAAACAAAAGACAATGTCTTCTTCCAGTGTATTCAGGGACTATATTCAGATCCCAAGACATTCAATGGCATTTATGACCGGAAAGCAAAGACCACCCGTATGTATGCCGAAGCAGATGGCATAACGGATGACTTGAACGGATTTATGGCTTTTCGTCCTAAAGCATGTAGTATGAAGGGAGAATATGGAATGATTATAGACTCCGGAACTGTACTGGAATGGCTGGAAGAAAATCCCGAAGCTGCGGAAAATGACAAGCTCTCAGTATTGAAAGAATTGACGGATGATTCTAATCCGATAGTAGCTATTACAGTACCCAAATAAAAAATGGCATGTATTCTTGTCCACCCCTTTTGGGGTGGACAAAAATGTATTTCTTTGATAATTAGAGAAATAATGCTTTAAAAGCAATCTGTTTTTGTCCACATATCTATAATGACTTATAATCGAAAAACGACTAATTTTGCATACATTAAGTGTAAACGGAAAAACTAATATCGAATGATAAAGACACAGAACTATCGGCTTTTGCTCTGCCTGGCACTATTTGTACTGGCAGCATGCTCCGGTGCAAAAAAAGAAGAAGCTGCTGACGAAGGAGTGGCAACCGTGCTACCGGATGAGAAAAATGAAGTGACCGTGATGACCTTAAAACGGCAAACCTTCAACCATGAACTGGTAAGCAACGGTAAGGTAGTAGCTGGAGGAATGGCAGATTTGCGTTTTGAAAGTTCGGGGATCGTGGCACAGATTTATGTGAAAAACGGTGACCGGGTACATAAAGGACAAAAACTGGCGGAACTGGATAAATTCCGTTTGAAGAATAAGACCGCCCAAACCAAGGATGCTTTGGAGAAAGCGAAATTAGAATTGCAGGATGTATTGATCGGTCAGGGTTATGCGGCAGATGATACAGCCAAGGTGCCCGACGATATTATGCAGTTGGCAAGAGTGAAGAGCGGTTATGATCAAACCCTTTCCCAATATGAACTGGCTAAATATGAAGAAGAGCATGCTACGTTGGTTGCTCCTTTCGATGGAGTGGTG
Organism: Bacteroides intestinalis DSM 17393; assembly: GCF_000172175.1. NCBI lineage: Bacteria > Pseudomonadati > Bacteroidota > Bacteroidia > Bacteroidales > Bacteroidaceae > Bacteroides > Bacteroides intestinalis. Next base: position 193,378 of record NZ_ABJL02000001.1, read on the forward strand.
GCCAATCTCTTTTCTAAGCCATACAATGCAGCAAACACTTCCGATACTTTCTGTTCCATTATCGGCACACAGGGCATGGAGGCGGATTTTACTGTATTGGAGAGTGAACTTCCCCTTATTAAGAGTGGAGATAAAGTCGTTGTGACTCCTTATGCCGATCCTGCTGCAAAATATGAGGGGCGTATTTCAGAAATCAATCCCCTGGTGGACGACAAGGGTATGGTAAAGGTGAAAGCCGTTGTCAGCGGACAGGGCAAACTGTTTAATGGCATGAATATTCGGGTGAATGTGCACCGTTCGCTTGGCGAACAGTTGGTCATTCCTAAGAGTTCCGTGGTGCTGCGTTCCGGTAAGCAAGTGGTCTTCACGTTGAAAGATAATAAAGCCAAATGGAATTACGTACAGACAGTATTGGAGAATTCAGAGAATTATACCATTGTGGAGGATGAAGTGCATGAAGGAGACGTGGTGATTGTGACGGGTAATGTAAACCTGGCTCATGAGGCACCGGTGATAATTAAAAATTAATAATTAAAGGGGGATGGTTAAGTTTCTGGTACATCGGCCCATTGCCGTATTAATGGCGTTTACCGCGTGTTTTATTGTCGGTCTGGTGACGTATTTCACGTTGCCGGTATCTTTGTTGCCGGACATTGCCATTCCGGAGATTACAGTACAAATCTCGGCACAGAATACTTCAGCCCGTGAGTTGGAGAATACTGTGGTAAAACCGTTGCGGCAACAGTTGATTCAAGTGGCACGCCTGAAAGACATGGACAGCGAAGCGCGGGATGGGGCAGGGCTTATCCGCCTGAGTTTTGATTTTGGCACGAATACCGACCTGGCTTTTATAGAGGTGAACGAGAAGATCGATGCTGCCATGAACTACCTGCCTAAGGATACTGAACGCCCTAAAGTAGTGAAGGCAAGCGCTACTGATATTCCGGTATTTTACCTTAACCTCACTTTAAAGAATGACAGTGCTTACGGGCAAACCGACGAACGGGCATTTCTTGATTTATGTGAGTTTGCCGAAAATGTTATTAAACGCCGTATTGAGCAACTGACAGAAGTGGCAATGGTGGATGTCACCGGCTTGGTGGAACGGCAACTACAGATTGTACCGGATAAAAATAAACTTGCAGTTCTGGGACTCTCCATTCAGGATGTGGAAACAGCGCTTGCGCAGAATAATGTGGAACCGGGCAGCATGATCGTGCGCGACGGATATTACGAATACAATATCAAATTCTCTACTTTGCTGCGCACGGAAGATGATGTGAAAAATATCCTTATTAATAAAGAAGGCCGTATTATCCGCCTGGAGGAATTTTGTGAGATCGGCGTTGTTTCCGTCAAGGAGAAAGGGATCTCCATGAGCAATGGTAAGCGGGCAGTGACACTGGCCATCATCAAGCAGGCGGACGAGAATATGGATGACATGAAGGAGGCTATCGGCGGCACTATGGACTATTTTCAGAGTGTATATCCGGATATCGAGTTCAGTGTCAGTCGCAACCAGACGGAATTGCTGGATTATACCATCTCCAATTTGCAACAGAACCTTTCGCTGGGCTTCCTCTTTATCTGCATTGTAGCTGTCCTTTTTCTGGGGGATGTTAAATCACCGTTCATCATCGGATTGAGTATGGTGGTTTCCATTGTTATCTGTTTCCTCTTCTTTTATCTGTTCAAGATGTCCCTGAATATCATATCCCTTTCCGGACTGATTCTGGCATTGGGTATGATGATTGACAGTTCCATTATTGTAACTGAGAATATCTCGCAATACCGGGAGCGGGGGTATTCGCTGAGGCGTGCATGTATTGCGGGTACCAGTGAGGTGATTACGCCTATGCTCAGCTCCTCATTGACTACGATAGCGGTATTCGTGCCGTTGATTTTCATGAGTGGTATTGCCGGTGCTATCTTCTATGATCAGGCTTTTTCTGTAACAGTGGGGCTGATGGTATCTTATTTTACAGGTATCATGCTGTTGCCGGTGCTCTATATGCTGGTATACCGCACAGGGCTGCGTAAGTCATGGTTCTCGCGTATCCGTATCAATAATCCTATAAAGGATCATACGCTCGACCGTTTTTACGATGCAGGAGTCGATTTTATATTTGCCCATAAAACGGCAAGTGTGCTATTCTGTATCATTTCTATTCCCTTGTGCGTATTTATGTTCTATTTCATAGGTAAGGAACGTATGCCGGAAATAGATCAGAATGAGCTGATTGCCCGTGTGGAATGGAATGAGAATATCCATGTGGACGAAAACCGCCACAGGGTAAATGTTTTATTTGAGACATTGAGAGAAGGGACAGTGGAGCAAACCGCCGCTATCGGACAACAAGATTATCTTTTAAATCGGGAACAGGCTCTTTCCTCTTCGGAAGCCGAGCTTTACTTTAAGACAAAAGACCCCTCGGAAATAGCTTTTTTACAAGAAAAAGTCTATCACTTGCTCAAGTCAGAGTATCCATTGGCTGTTGTCTCTTTTTCGCCTCCTGAAACAGTGTTTGAGAAACTGTTTGTGACGGGAGAAGCAGATATTGTGGCTGAACTCTATTCCCGCAATAAGGAAAAAGTGCCGACTGCTGATGAATTGCGTGGTCTGGAGAATGAATTTATAACTCGCACGGGATATGCTCCTACAGGTATTGCTTTTGAAAATCAGTTGAATATCCGCATTAATAAGGAAAAACTATTACTGTATAATGTTTCGTATGATGAGCTGTATCGTGTGCTGAAGACTGCTTTCAAAGAGAACAGTGTGGCGACTCTTCACTCTTATCAGCAATATCTGCCGATCAGTATTGTAGGAGAGGAGCAGACTGTGAACACTATTTTGCAAGAGACACTGGTGCGGACACGGGCGGACAAGGACGGTGTTGAATATCTGCCTTTGCGTGAACTGGTATCGGTGGTGACGGCGGAAGACTTGAAAGCCATAACTGCAGGACGTAACGGAGAGTATGTTCCTTTCCGCTTCTACGAGGTGCAAAAAGCAGAACCACTGATGCGGCAAGTGAAAGAAGTTGCGGATGCTACCGGAGATTGGGATACAGCTTTCTCAGGAAGTTTCTTCTCCAATCGCAAGATGTTGGATGAACTGGTAGTCATTCTGTTTATTTCCATTCTGTTAATGTATTTTATTCTGGCGGCACAGTTCGAGAGTTTTGTGCAACCGCTTGTCGTACTGCTTGAAATACCGATAGACGTAGCATTTGCCCTGGTACTGCTGTGGATATGCGGACATACGCTGAATCTGATGTCTGCTATCGGCTTAATCGTAACGTGCGGTATCATTATCAATGACTCTATCTTGAAACTTGATGCGATCAATGAATTGCGTAAGACGGGGATACCACTTCTGGAAGCTATCCATGAGGCGGGAAGGCGCAGGTTGCGTCCCATCATTATGACTTCGCTGACTACCATCTTTGCTATGGTGCCGTTGTTATTCTCTTTCGATATGGGATCGGAATTGCAGAAACCGCTTTCTATTGCTATGATTGGGGCGATGTTTATCGGTACACTGGTCAGTCTGTTCATTATTCCTTTGATATATTGGTTTATTTACCGGAACAAAAAAGCTTGATACAATGAAGAAACTTAGTTTGATAATTCTATTCGGACTTTCTCTGATACTTCCTGCCATTGCGCAGCAGCAGATAACGCTGGATTTGCAACGAACCATTACCATGGCAAACGACAGTTCGCTGGAAGCTTTCCGTACCAAAAATATGTATCTGTCCGGCTATTGGGCGTACCGCACTTATAAGGCAAACCGTTTGCCGAGCTTGACTCTGAATATGACCCCTGCACAATACAACCGTGATATTACAAAACGTTATGACTCTGAGCAAGACTTGGATATTTACCGTAGTCAACAATCTTTCTATGCATACGGTAATCTAGCCATCAAACAAAATTTTGACTTGACCGGCGGTACGTTCTATCTGGATACGGAGTTGGGGTATATGCGCAGCTTTGGTTCTAATAGTTACACCCAGTATACCAGTGTCCCGATACGTGTAGGTTATTCACAAAGTCTGGTAGGCTATAATCCTTTCCGTTGGGAACGGAAAATAGAACCACTGAAATATGAAAAGGTAAAGAAAGAGTATATCTATAATGCCGAACAGGTGTCCGAACAAGCCACTACCTACTTCTTTGAACTGGCTATGGCGCAAGCTGAATATGATCTGGCAAAAGAAAATGTTGCTTCTTCCGATACGCTTTATCGCATCGGTATGCAACGCCTGAAGATAGCCTCTATCAGTCGTGCAGACCTTCTGACACTGAAGCTGGACGTTGTGAACGCCCGCAATACTTTGCAAAATGCAGAGAGTTCATTGAAGCGTGCCATGTTCTCATTGGCTTCTTTCCTTAATTTGGAAAAGAATACAGAAATACGGCTTGTCCTTCCCAGCCGTCCCGGAGAACTGACTATTCCGGTAGATGCTGCTTTGGATGCTGCGCGTACAAACAATCCCAATTTCCTGGGTTTGCGTCAGGATGTATTGGAGGCTGAACAGAATGTGGACAAGACTAGAAAAGAGTCCCGCTTCAATGCCAGTATCAATGCCAGTGTCGGTTTCAATCAGGTGGCAGAGAAGTTTGGCGAAGCCTACAATCGACCCATGCAACAGGAGATGGTTTCTGTCAGCGTTTCTATCCCTTTAGTGGACTGGGGAGTGCGTAAAGGCAAATACAATATGGCTCGCAATAACCTGAATGTGATAAAGACCTCTTCCCGCCAGAGCGAGATCAGTATTGAAGAAGAAGTCATTATGACCGTGAGCGATTTCAATGTCCAGCAAGATCTGGTGGCAAGTGCCGAGGAAGCCCTCGATCTCTCTATCCTGGCATATAATGAAACCCGCCAGCGTTTCATCATCGGCAAAGCCGACATCAGCAGCCTTACCCTGTCATTGAACCGTCAGCAAGAGGCCCAGCGCAACTATATATCGGCTCTGAAGAACTATTGGCTGAACTACTACAAAATCCGCAAACTGACCTTGCATGATTTTGCCAGTGGCTTCTCCCTTTCCGATAAATTCGACTATTCCCATTAAGTAATTAATAATTAGTAATTAATAATTAAAAAAGAATGTCTCGTCTCTCCCCTTTCACCCTCATCGTCACCTTTGTCTGTCTGGCACTGGTAGGTTTGGCTCTGGTTCCGATGCTTCCGGTCAAGCTGAACCCGTCGCGTACATTGCCGGGCTTCACGGTGCGCTTCAGTATGCCGGGCACTTCGTCGCGGGTGGTGGAAATGGAGGCGACGAGCAAACTGGAATCCATGTTGGCCCGTATCAAAGGGGTAAAGGCCATGTATTCTACTTCCGGTAACGGTTATGGCTCGATAACGGTAGATTTGGATAAACATGCGGATGTGGATGCAGTACGTTTTGAAGCTTCCACAATCATTCGACAGACGTGGTCGCAATTACCTTCCGGAGTGAGCTATCCGTATATCGATATGAAAGTACCCGATGAGAATGCATCCCGCCCGTTTCTTTCGTTTACATTGAATGCACCGTCCACACCTATACTGATACAACAATATGCAGAAGAGCATATCAAGCCCCGATTGGCTCAACTTCAAGGCATTTATAAGATTGATTTAAGTGGCGCTACTCCGATGGAGTGGCGGTTGGAGTATGACAGTGAACAACTACGGACCTTGGGTGTCAGTATCTCAGATATCCGTCAGGCCATCCAGTTACACTATAATAAGGAGTTTTTGGGTACGCACAACATGGATACGCCCGAAGGCAAACAATGGATACGCTTGGTGTTGGTGCCGGATGGAGTCAGTGGGCGGTTCGATCCTTCGGATATCACTGTGACGGCTTCCGACGGAAAAATCATCCACTTGGATGAACTCGTGAAGGTAGCTCATGTGGAAGAAGATCCTCAAAGTTATTATCGTATCAATGGTTTGAATTCCATTTATATGTCGATCACAGCGGTGGAAACTGCCAATCAGTTGCAACTAAGCAATGAAGTAATGGCGGAAATGGAAGATATACGCCTGACATTGCCTCCCGGCTATGAGGTGCATACCAGTTATGATGCTACGGAATATATTCGTGAAGAACTTAATAAAATTTATTTCCGTACCGGATTGACAGTACTTATTTTGCTGGTGTTTGTCTGGATTATCACATTGAACCTGAAATATCTGCTTCTCATAGTCACCAGTTTGGCAATAAACATTGCCGTTGCAGTTATTTTCTACTATATGTTTGGTCTGGAGATGCAATTGTATTCATTGGCAGGGATTACTGTGTCCTTGAATCTTGTGATAGACAGTACTATCGTTATGACCGACCATATCTTGCACCGGCGTAATCTGAAAGCATTCATGTCTGTGCTGGCGGCTACTTTGACCACGATGGGGGCTTTAGTCATCATTTTCTTTCTGGACGAGAAGATCCGGCTGAATTTGCAGGATTTTGCTGCTGTGGTGATTATTAATTTGGCAGTTTCTCTCTTTGTTGCTCTTTTCTTTGTACCGGCTATGATTGAAAAGATTAGCTTGGTGAAGAAATCTTCAAAGAAGACCTTGCGGCACAAAAACAGGCGAATGTTATTTCGTCCTTATCAGTGGTTGCAGAATGCGAAGCAATGGATGCACCGGCATATACGTATTCGCAGGTTGACTGTTTATTTTACCCATTTCTATCAGGCGCTTATTCGTTTTCTTCTCCGTTGGCGGGTGGCGGTGTGCATTGTGCTGTTGCTGGGGTTCGGATTGCCGGTCTTCCTTCTTCCTGAGAAGTTGGAAGGAGAAGGTAAATGGGAAGAAAGGTATAATAAGACATTGGGATCTTCTACCTATAAGGAAAAAGTGAAACCTATAGTGGATAAGGCTTTAGGCGGAAGCTTACGGCTGTTCGTCCAGAAGGTATACGAAGGAAGCTATTTTAGTCGTAATGAGGAAGTTGTGCTTTATGCCAATGCCAATCTGCCAAATGGAAGTACGCTGGAGCAGATGAATACATTGGTGAAGCGCGTAGAGACTTATCTTAGTGGTTTCAAGGAGATCAAGCAGTTCCATACTTCTGTGTATAATGCACGTAGAGGGAATATTCAGATTTACTTTAAGAAAGAATACCAGCATAGCGGTTTCCCGTATACACTGAAAGCAAATCTGATAGGTAAAGTTTCCGAATTGGGTGGCGGTAGCTGGGATGTATATGGCCTGCAAGATCAGGGATTCAGCAATGACGTTCGTGAAAGCGCAGGTTCTTATCGTATCAAGATGTACGGTTATAATTACGATGAACTTTATGCATGGGCCGAGAAACTGAAAGAAGTATTGCTTTCGCACCGCCGCATAAAAGAGGTATTTATTAAGTCGGAATTCTCTTGGTGGAAAGATGATTATCAGGAATTCTATTTCAACCTGAATAAGGAACGCATGGCTCAGGAAGGTATTGATGCACAACACCTGTTTGCAGCTATTCAGCCGATATTCGGTAAGAACATGCAGGTGGGTTCGGTCATGACGGAAAGTGGCACGGAGAGTGTGAAACTTTCTTCACGTCAGTCACGTGATTATGATGTGTGGGCTATGCAGTTCTTCCCGTATGGTGCGGATGATGGAAAGCATTATAAGCTTTCCGAATTGGCTACGGTGGAAAAGGGGCAGATGCCGCAGCAGATAGCCAAAGAGAACCAGCAATACCGTCTTTGTCTGCAATATGAATATATCGGTTCGTACGAACAAGGTAATAAGATACAGAAGCGGGACTTGGAAGAGTTTAATAAGCTGCTTCCAATGGGATATACAGCCGAGTCGGATAGCCAGTCGTGGGCATGGAACAAGAAAGATAATAAGCAATATCTGTTGCTGTTGGTTGTGATTGCTATTATTTTCTTTACGACGAGTGTGCTGTTCAATTCGTTAAAACAACCTTTGGCTATCATTTTCGTCATTCCGGTATCTTATATCGGTGTATTCCTCACATTCTACTGGTTTCGCCTGAATTTCGACCAGGGAGGTTTTGCATCCTTTGTATTGCTTTGTGGTATTACCGTGAATGCCAGTATTTATATTTTGAATGAGTATAACAGTATTCGCCGCCGCTTTCCGCGCCTTTCCATGCTTCGTGCTTATACAAAGGCATGGAATGCTAAAATAGTGCCTATTTTCCTCACGGTAGTTTCCACGATTCTGGGTTTCATCCCTTTCATGGTGGGGACGGAGAAAGAGGCTTTCTGGTTCCCATTGGCGTCGGGTACTATTGGTGGGTTAATCATGTCTATTATCGGTATTTTCTTCTTTTTACCGGTGTTCTGTCTACCGAGAAAGAAAATACTCAAATCAAAACTGCATAAAGCTTAGAGGAAATTCATCTACAGAAATACTAAGGCATACTGGCAGAAATGTAAGTTTGAAATGGATGATGTTTATGAAAATCAGTATATTTGTAGCATCATACATGAATAATAACCTATGCATATTATATTGAAACTGCTATTGCTACGGGAACGGCTGTTTTGTTTGTTATTTCTTTTCGGGATGACTGTACTTGCAGCATCTTGTCAGCTCCCTGAAAGGGAAGTTTCTGTTCGTCGCACTACGACTTTAAGAGCTGCCGACACAGTACAAAGCCCATCGTTGAAGGGGCTTATCTATTGCTATTATGGTCGTCAAGATCTAAATAGGGGGCACTCTGAGGATGCATTGCATTATTTCTCGCAAGCAGCCGGGTTGTTCAAACAGAAGTTTTTGACAGGGTCTTATGCCAATGCTTTGCGAAATATGGGGCGTGCCCATCTTCTATCTTCCCGTCCGGATAGTGCTTTATATTGTTACTTGCAGGCACAAGAGGCTGCAGCTGACTTCGATCCCATCTTATTTATGGATATTTCTACCGAATTATCTGTTATATGTCAAAATGTGGAAGATTGGGAAGAGGCTAAACGGCAAATGCTTCAATATCGTAGGAGATCGGCAACAGACGAACTTCCGATGCGACGGTCTTCTATGATAGGGATGTTTCTGATAAAGGAGGATTTTATGAATGGAAGGAAGCGGAGTCTGAGTGCATTACAAAGTGAAAAGTTTAAGATAGAAGATTGTCGCCGGTTCGCTTCAGAATATCAGGAGCTTTATATGGATTGGTGTCGGATGAATGAAGAACTGCAGGAATTGGATCGTGATATAAAGGAGAAATATAATAATGAAGTCTTGAAGAATGAAAACCAGAGGATTAGGAATGAGTTGCTGAGCCGTAAGGTATGGTTGCTGTCTATCGGTTTCGGAGCAATGTTTTTGGTTGTAATTGGCTTTGTGTCTTTCCATTTATATAAACGGAATGTTCGGAGGCGTATCGAAAGTTTGCTTGCCCGTCTGAAAGAGAATGAGAAACAATTGGATGAAGGAAGGGTGGAATCGGAAGAAGAACGAGAGCAATTATTACAGGAGAATAAAGAGTTGTCCCAACAGATAGAAAGGTTGTCTGTCCGGCAAAAGGATAAGGATGAACTGAACTCTTGTTTGCAGAAACTGAATATATCCTATACAAAACAATTGAAGGAATATCAGGAAATTCATTCGTTATTGCCTGTTGAGCGTACACTTGCACTGAGTCGGTTATGTCAGTTGCGTTGCCAGCCAGTATGTGGGTTGGTGAAATCGGATGAGGAATGGGGGGAGATATTTGGAGTAATTGATACTCTTTATGGTGATATATCGGCAAAACTGGATGATTATGAACTTGGCATGCAGGAACGGAGAATCTGTTATCTTATCCGTGCCGGGTTTACTAATGCCATGATTGCTACTGTTACTAATGTGACTGTCGATGCTATTGCGAAGTCGAAGCAACGTATGAAGAGCAAGTTTTTGTTGCCTGGGGGTGATACTTTTGATGATTTTATACGGAATTTGTAGAGAATAAGGAGAATATTTTGTCCGGTTGATGCTCTTCTTTTCGCTTTAATTCTTGGACTAATGTATTGACTTTTAGTATTATAATCTATTTGTTTTTTGTCCGGTATCTTTTCTTGTTTAAGTGTTGTATCCTGCCTAACTTTGCTACATTCCAAGTCGGGATGTTAGCTGCATTTCAACTTTGATGCTGATACCGTAAGGCTTTGATCATAATGGAGTAGCTGCCTGTTATGATGGATAGGGCGGAGTCTTTTCTCTATTGTTTTACTTAAAATTGAATGCTTATGAAAAAGATTTTGAATGTCTCGGAAATGAAGCAGGTGCGTGGAGGGGCAGTTCCTTCAAGTTATTGTCGTGAAGGTGAAAAACTGTACACTTGTGTAACCATTTGGCAAGGAGGAGCTAGCACTAGCGGTTCTGTTTGTGCGACAAGTAGAGCAATGGCTAAAACAAGCCTTAATTTAGCCTATCATGCTCAATTTGTAAAAGAAGATGTACGGGTTATTCGCTGTCTGTAATTTTAACTAATCACATGGGAGAATAAAGATATATTCTTCCATGTGGTTTATATCCAATAAAGTATGGCAAAGATATGTGTTATATTCCTCTTTTTGTATTCATGTCATAGTTATCCAAGTACTGATCTGATTGTTTGGAATTATGATGATTTTATAAAGAAAGATGTGAAGATGTCTGATATAGCCGATGAAATGACAATCATTCAACCTGACTCTATCGATTTTAAGGGAGCTAGAATTGTACATGCTTCATCTTTTTTCCTGGCTGGAACGGAACAAGGAATCTTGAGGTATGATAAAGAAGGACATTTTATGAACAAGATAGGGGCTATAGGGCAGGGACCGGGTGAATATAGTAGATTTTATCAAATGGCAATAAATGAAACGGAACGGATTATTTATGTTTATCGTATGGATATCTCTGCGTTGTTATCTTTTTCTTATGAAGGGACTTTTTTGAATAAACATTCTCTTCAACTTCCTAAAGAATGGGCATGGAAGTTCTATTATTTGAAAGATAGGCTCTATTTTTATTATAATGTGGATGTTGACAACGAATCACTGCCCTATATGTATGCAATAACAGATACAATAGGGAATTTATTATATTCTAAATTAGATGAAAGTTTAGATTTTGCTCCGGGTAATTATCCTAGCTTTCCATCTGATCATATAGGACTGTTTGGTGACACCATGCTAGTCTGGAATCAATATAGTGATACTATCTATCGAGTTTCAGAAAAGGGAGAAGAAGCTTTTGCGGTATGGGGTGAGTGGGATAAACGATTGACTCCTGCCAAGGTAGAAAAGGAAGAATGTAATCAATCTATGATAATATCTACCATCTTTGAAACTGTTAATTATTATTTATGTATATGGCGTCCCTATGATATAAAGAAGAATAGATGGAATTATTGTTTTTATGATAAAGCATCCGGGAAGTTGTTTAATTCGGAAGGAATCACCGATGACTTATGGGGGCTTCCTTCTATTTTTCCTTATAATTATTATGTGATGGATGGTCGTGAATATTTGGAATGTGGCTATCCTACTTATAAACTGTTGGATGCTTGGCTAACTTCTGATGATCCTAAGATACGAAAGCAAGCTGAGAATATAGATGAAGAAGGTAATAACGTGTTGATAAGGATTCGGTTGAAGAAATAATAATATTGATTTCTAATGTGACTGCCGATGCTATTGCGAAGTCGAAGCAATGTATGAAGGGCAAATTGTTGTTGTCTGTTGGCGATTCTTTTGATGACTTTATACGGAAATTGTAAAAAAAGGGAAGAAAAAATGTCCGGCTTAGACTCTTCTTTTTTGCTTTGGTTTTTGAAGTAATGTGTTGATTCTTAATGTTATAGCTTGTTTCTCTTTTGCCCGGTTTACAAGGTTTCTTCGTTCGTATAAGTGCGAAGAAACTTCTTGTTTATAACTAAGTGATATGAAAACAATGAAAATATCTGTAAAATATAGTAGAATAGGGATACCTTTTCTTTTTCTTGTACTCTTTGTTTTTTCTGATAGTTTATATGCATCCTCAGAAATGGGAACTTTTCCCTAACTGGAGAAAAATATTTTCCCAGTTAGAGAAATGTTTTTCTCCAGTTAGGGAAAAAACAAGGTCTCACCAATGATTTATGGGATCTTCCTTTTTCCCCTATAATTATTTTGTAGGGTGCTCAGTTCCGTGTTCTAAAATCAGCTCACATTTTTGAATGTAAAACCGCTTGCATGGGGAATCATTCTCCACCAGCGACACATAATTCTTATACTTTGCCTGCGTAAGCAGCAAAGCATACCATCTCATTATCATTTTGACACTTTGTATTTCCAATTGCCTGAGAATGCATTATTTCCGGGCAACTGACCATGAAGGCGAAAAGAAAGAAACGAAATTCAGCAAGTTGCAGATAATTAATGATGTATCGAAATGTTTACACTTCTTTTAGAGTAAAATACCACCCCAAAAACACAGATATAAGAGAATTTGCCGACGCAAATAAGTGCATTATTCATAAGTAGTAACTCTTTTGACCGTAAGTAGTAATGATATTACCTATAAGTAGTAACCTTATGCCCCGTAAGTAGTAACCCTTTTCTGCATAAGAAGCCCGAAAAGATGTAAGAATATGCAGAAATAACGAATTTATATTCCTTATTTATTCACTATATATCCTATAATGCAAGATTGGCAGATGGGAATAATCACATAAAACAAAGGAATAGCATTAATTTGATTAAGATATCAATGAATAAAAATCAATTTGTTATTTAGCGGAATAGGTAGGGCGTTCAGTTTGATATTCCGGTTTTTGCTTCAAAAAAACAATCGTGTATTCCTCAAAGCACTGATAACCATATAATATATGGGGCATGTTAACATAGAACTGGACACCTTAATTATTTTGTAATAGATAGGCGTGAATATTTAGAAACTCTTTATCAACCTTATGAGTTATTGGATGCCTGGTTGTCTTCTGATGATCCTGGGATACAAAAGTTGGCTGATTGTATTGATGAAGAAGGTAATAACGTATTGATAAGGATTCGGTTGAAGAAATAATAATATTGATTTCTAATGTGACTGTTGATGCTGTTGCGAAGTCGAAGCAACAGATGAAGGGTAAGTTTTTGCTGCCTGGCGGTGATACTTTTGATGATTTTATACGGAATTTGTAAAAAAGGGAAGAAAGGATTGTCCGGTTGAGAGTCTTCTTTTTGCTTTAATTCTTGGGGTAATGTATTGATTTTTAGTATTATAGTTCATTCGTTTTTTGTCCGGTATCTTTTCTTGTTTAAGTGTAGTATCCTGCCTAACTTTGCTACATTCCAAGTCGGGATGTTAGCTGCATTTCAACTTTGATGCTGATACCGTATAGTATTAATCGTAATGGAGTAGCTGGCTGTTATGATGGATAGGACGGAGTCTTTTCTCTATTGTTTTACTTAAAATTGAATGCTTATGAAAAAGATTTTGAATGTCTCGGAAATGAAGCAGGTGCGTGGAGGGGCAGTTCCTTCAAGTTATTGTCGTGAAGGTGAAAAACTGTACACTTGTTCTACTTCTTGGATGAGTGGAACGGTAACTCAGGGTTCAGTATGTGCAACAAGTGCAAGTGCCGCCCAAACTGCGGTTTCTAAAGTTCACATGAATCAAGATGTTATTAGAGATGAAGTGGCTGTTGTTTGTTACTAATTAAAATTGATATTTGAGAGAATAGATATTCTATTCTCTCAAATATTTGTATTTTTTCCTATGAAAGATATATTTGTATTTCTTGTTCTGTTTGCTTTGTGTTCTTGTCATAACTATACGAAGTCTAAAACTGTGGTTTGGAATTATGATGATTTCATTAGTGCGAATGTGCGAATGTCTGATATCGCCGATGAAATGACGATCATTCAGCCGGATTCTATTGACTATAAGGGAGCCGAAATAGTACATGCTTCATCCTTTTTCTTGGCTGGAACGGAACAAGGAATATTGAGGTATGATAAAGAAGGGCATTTTATGAACAGGATAGGGGCTATAGGGCAAGGACCGGGTGAATACAGAAGATTTTATAATATGGCGATAAATGAAACAGACAGGATTATTTATGTTTACTGTATGGACACCTCTGCGTTATTGTCTTTTTCTTATGAAGGAACCTTTCTTAATAAACATTCTCTTCAACTTCCTAAAGAATGGGCATGGAAGTTTTACTATCTGGAAGATAAATTCTATTTTTATTATCTTGTAAACGCTGATAGCGAATCAGCACCTTATATGTATGCAATAACAGATACAATAGGGAATTTATTATATTCCAAACAGGATGAAGGTTTACATTTTGCTCCAGGGAACTATCCAAGTTTTCCGTCTCATCATATGGGATTGTTTGGTGATACCATGTTGGTATGGAATCAATATAGTGATACTATTTACCGTATCTCAGAAAAAGGAGAAGAAGCTTTTGCTGTATGGGGTAAATGGAGTAAGCGGTTGACTCCTGCTAAGGTAGAAAAGGAAGAATACTATCAGTCTATGATGATATATACTATCATAGAAACAACTAATTATTATTTGTGTATATGGCGTCCCTATGACATAATGAAGGGGCGATGGAATTATTGTTTTTATGATAAAGCATCCGGGAAGTTGTTTAATTCGGAAGGAATTACTGATGATTTATGGGGGCTTCCTTTCTTTTTTCCCTATAATTATTTTGTAATAGATGGGCGTGAATATTTAGAAGCTCATTATCAACCTTATGAATTATTGGATGCTTGGCTGACTTCTGATGATCCTAAGATACGAAAGCAAGCTGAGAGTATAGATGAAGAAGGTAATAACGTATTGATAAGGATTCGGTTGAAGAAATAATAATATTGATTTCTAATGTGACTGTTGATGCTGTTGCGAAGTCGAAGCAACAGATGAAGGGTAAGTTTTTGCTGCCTGGCGGTGATACTTTTGATGATTTTATACGGAATTTGTAAAAAAAGGAAGGAGAAATTGTCCGGTTGATGCCCTTCTTTTTGCCTTTGTATTGTATGTAATCTTTTGATTTGTAGTGTTATATCTGATGTCTTTTTTGTCCGGTATGTTTTCTTGTTTAACTGATATATCCTGCCTAACTTTGTTGCATTCCAAGTTGAATGTTGGATGCATTTCAACTTTGATGCTATGAATAAATGATATATTATGAAGATAGTTTTCATATTGTTAGAAGTTTTTCTGTTCTTTAGCTGTAATCATCGGCAGAGTACGGAACTTCTGAAAATAAAGCCGATAGATGAATTGCTAACTGAGATACCTGTATCAGAGTTTGCGGATAGTGTTTCTTTGATACAACTTGATAATAGATTTCTATTGGCAAGCTATGGGAATCCCTGTTTTACTGATAGTTTTTTTCTGGTTACAGTAGCAGATGGTGTCTTGAAGTATTCATATACAGGAGAGTTGCTTATGAAGATAGGAGAAATAGGGCAGGGACCAATGGAATATAATAGAAATAATCTGATGACTATTGACATTCGTAATAAGCGAATTCGTGTATATAGTATACCGGAAAAAGTGATGATTGAATATTCTTATGATGGGGATTTTTTGAATCGTGTTCATTTTGATCTGCCGGATGACACCTTTGGCTATCCAACTACGATGCGTGTTCTTGCCAATAAGTGTTATTTCTTCTATACATCAATGTCCGGTTTATCCGATCCTTATTATTGGGTGATTACAGATACTTGTGGACAAAGTTTGGAGATAAAACAGAAACATGGACAACCCGTTTTAAAGAGAGGATATGCTTGTGGTACTTACTGTACATCTTCTTCTGATAATTCTTTGCTATATTATAATTTATTCAATGATACTATTTTTCGTTTTACAGAACAGGGGGGTATGCCTGCCTTTTTATGGGAGCAAGGGAAGCATCGTATATCTGTATCAACTGAAGATATAAGTAATGATATGATGGTTTTTACGATGTTTGCTGAGACGAAAAGATTCTTATTTTTTAAGTGGATTGATGCTGGTTTTAAGTCTTTCTCTTCTTTTGGTTTCTACGATAAAAAAATGCAAATATCTATGGGAACAAAGAAACTTAGGGATGATTTAAATACTCAAATCACTATTCCTCTAAACTGGGTATTTTCATACTCTCAAAAAGATAAAAAAGATTATATGATAGGAAAGATTGAACCATATGAATTACCGGAAGAAATTCTGCAAAGAGAGAATATTGATCCGGAAGGTAATTTAGTCATGATAATGATTCGATTGAAAGATGAATGAAAATCTATAATTATTGAATACATGAAAACACTATTATCAACCTATTTGCATGAGTTACATATTCCTTTTACCAGAAGCTATGCCGATAAGCTTTTTGCAGAACATCCGTATCGTTATAACTTGTATGGTTTGTCAGATATGCTATCTGTATATAAGATAGAGAATGCCGGAATACAGGTGGAGGATAAGGATTTAAGAGAATTAGCTTCTCCTTTTGTGGCGCATGTCAGTAATGATTTTGTGGTAGTAAGGCAAATGTCTGATCAGGCTGTCGATTATGTTTGGCGTGAGAAAGAGATATCTGTGCCTGTAGATGAATTTAAAAAGCTATGGTCGGGTATCGCACTTGTTGCTGAACCGGGAGAATCTTCAAGAGAACCGGAATATGAGAAGCACCGGGAGACTGCACTTGTTAATTCTGTTCAGAAAATAGGAATAATTATGATTTTGGTTGTTTTATTGGTCTTGGGGAGTTGGGAGCATCATTTATTCTCTTCTGTAACAGGTGGTTTCTTATTGTTTATTAATCTGGCAGGTGTTGGTGTGAGTTTTCTGTTGTTATTGAAACAAGGCAAAGTACAGAGTGAGTATACAGATAAGATTTGTTCACTGTTTAAACAAGGTGATTGTAACAGTGTGTTAGAATCTGATGCAGCAAAATTAGGAGGGATGTTTAGTTGGAGTGAAATAGGGCTCGGCTATTTTATTTCGAGTCTTACTTTGGTGGTATTTTACCCTCAATGGATGCCCTATTTAATGCTTGTCAACTTATTATCTTTGCCTTATACAGGTTGGAGTGTCTGGTATCAGTATAAGGTTGCTAAACAATGGTGTCCGTTGTGCTTGTCTGTGTTGCTGCTTTTGTGGATGACGGCTGTTGTGAATGTATTCGGGCAATGGAGATTACCGACTTTTGAGATGCAAGATATGTTGTCTGTGGCAATACTTTATTTA
Source organism: Bacteroides intestinalis DSM 17393 (assembly GCF_000172175.1). Taxonomy (NCBI): domain Bacteria; kingdom Pseudomonadati; phylum Bacteroidota; class Bacteroidia; order Bacteroidales; family Bacteroidaceae; genus Bacteroides; species Bacteroides intestinalis. Next base: position 210,560 of record NZ_ABJL02000001.1, read on the forward strand.
CTACCTTTCTTGGCTTTACATCTGTTATCAGAACGTTGGTTCCGTTCGGAACAGTTGGAGAATGTGAAGTATGAATTGAATAATCTGAAAGCGTCAGAAAGTGTTTTTCTTTCTCAATTGGAGTTACAACCTCATTATAAAGTAAATCTGGCTACTTCTCAAATCGTTTGGGGATGCCCGCAAGCAAAGTTGCGTATTACGGTCTTGACTAATCCTCATTGTAATCCATGTGCGCAGATGCATAAGCGTATTGGTGCATTGTTGAGGGAAATGGGAGATAAGGTTTGTGTTCAGTATATCTTTTCTTCCTTTAATAAGGAACTCGAAAAGAGTGCCCGATTTCTTCTTGCCGTTTATCAACAAGAGAATTATGAGAGAGCTGAAGCAATTTATAATGATTGGTTTGCTGGAAAGAAATATCTGGGAGAGACTTATATGCTAACGTTTGATTATGACTTAGAGTCTATGGAGGTTAATCGTGAGTTGAATAAACATAAAGAGTGGCAACTTGAAAACAGATTGACAGCAACTCCTACTGTTTTGATAAATGGTTATCAATTACCGGATAGTTATAAAATTGAAGATATGAGACATTTTGGAGATTTAAATATCAATCAATGAAACACTCGTTTCCATATTATCATCAGGCGGATGCAATGGATTGTGGCCCTACCTGTTTGCGGATGATTGCTAAATACTATGGTAAAAGCTATTCATTACAGACATTGCGTGCACGTTCATTTATATCCCGTGAGGGAGTATCATTATTGGGGATTAGTGATGCGGGAGAGGCTGTCGGTTTTCGGACGGCGGGAGTTTATGTATCATTTGAGCAATTTATTACGGATGTACCGTTACCTTGCATCTTACATTGGAACCAAAATCATTTTGTAGTTTGCTATGGCATTAAAAAAAGAAAAGGGGAATATTGGTTTCAGATTGCTGACCCCGGAAAACAGATAGTGACTTATAATGAACAGGAATTTAAGAAGTGCTGGCTGTCGACAAGAACAGAGGGAGAAGATGTCGGTACAGCATTGGTATTGGAACCCGGACCGGACTTTTATCATCGTGAGGATGAACCGGAAATTAGAGAAAGAGGATTATTTTTCTTTCTGAGATATCTCACTCCTTATAAAAAACAATTGATACAGTTGATACTGGGGATGCTAACAGTCAGCTTGTTGCAATTGATCCTCCCTTTTCTGACGCAATCATTGGTGGACGTAGGTATCCGTGATAGTAATTTGAATTTTATCATTCTGGTACTGATAGCACAAATCATAATATCTGTATCGCAACTTTCGGTAGAGTTTATTCGCAGTTGGATACTATTACATGTTAACACACGTATTACTATCTCTTTAATATCTGATTTTCTGGCTAAGTTAATGAAATTGCCATTGCACTTCTTTGACTCAAAAATGGTAGGTGACATTATGCAACGTATCGGTGATCATGAGCGTATTAAAACGTTCCTGACAGGGTCATCTATTACCACACTCTTTTCCTTTGTCAATTTCTTTATTTTTGGCTTTGTTCTTGCTTATTATAATCTCACAGTGTTAGGTATCTTCTTATTGGGTAACACTTTGTATGTGTGTTGGATACTCGTTTTTATGAAGTATCGGCGGGAATTGGATATACGCCGTTTTGCACAAGCGGCAGGCGAACAAAGCAACCTGATACAAATTGTAACTGCTATGCAGGAAATCAAACTAAACAACTGTGAGACTCAGAAACGCTGGCAGTGGGAACGTATACAGGTGAAACTGTTCAAAATTAGTATAAAAGGTTTGGCACTGGGACAGATTCAGCAAGTGGGTTCCATATTCTTTAATCAAACTACCAATATTGTGATTTCCTTTATTGCGGCAAAAGCCGTAATAGATGGACAAATGACGTTGGGTATGATGATGTCTCTGACCTATATTATCGGTCAGTTGAGTTCTCCGGTATCTTCTTTTATTGGTTTTGCACAGCAATTTCAGGATGCCAAAATTAGTTTGGAGCGTCTGAACGAGATACATGGACGGAAAGACGAAGAACAGGATATTTCGTCAAAACTTACAGTGTTGCCGGAAAAAGGGGATATACGGATAGAGAATGTTTCATTCAGTTATGACGGTGCAAACAGGGATTATGTATTGGATGATGTTTCTTTACACATTCCTCAGCATAAAGTGACCGCAATTGTAGGGGCGAGCGGTAGTGGTAAAACTACTTTGATAAAATTGATGCTTGGTTTTTATACTCCCAATAAAGGAGCGATCAAGATACAGGATACTCCGTTAGAGAACATTAATCCACATTTATGGCGTGCCCGAACCGGATCTGTGATGCAGGATGGTTTTATATTCTCCGAGACAATTGCACAGAATATTGCGGTAGGTGAGGAGCAAATTGATATTGAACGTTTGAGACATGCGGTGACCATTGCCAATATCCGTTTTATAGATTCCTTACCGTTGGGATACAATACTAAAATCGGTATGGAAGGAAATGGCATCAGCCAAGGGCAGAGACAGCGTATTTTGATAGCCCGTGCGGTGTATAAGAATCCGGATTACTTGTTTTTTGATGAAGCCACCAATGCACTGGATGCGAATAATGAGCGCGAGATAATGGAGCATTTGCATGAATTTTATAAAGGGAAAACAGTTGTAGTAGTGGCTCATCGGCTGAGTACGGTGAGGGATGCAGATAATATTATAGTACTGGATAAAGGTAAAATAGCCGAAGAGGGAACCCACAAGGAATTGGTAGAACGGAAGGGGTTATATTACCGGTTGGTAAAGAATCAATTGGAGTTGGGTAATTAGAAATTGGTAATTTAAGACAGTGGAAGAGGAAAAGAAATATAAAGAGATAGAGCTGCGTAGCGAGGAAGTGCAGGAAGTGATGAATCACATTTCCCCTTGGGTGGTGAGATGGGGGATAACTGTGCTGTTCATTATTCTGTTGGCTTTGCTGGCAGGGTGCTGGATTTTTAAATATCCGGATGTCTTGCAGGCGGAAGTGACACTGACTACTGAGGAACCTCCCGCTTTTATATTGGCGCGTTCTATGGGTAAAATAGATACTTTATATGTACACAATGGCGATACGGTGAAGGCAGGCGAACATTTGGGAGTCATTCAGAATGCTTCGGTTACGGAAGATGTACTATGGCTGACGGACCGTATGAAAGACTGGGAAATAGCAGGTTATGAACCGGTGAAAGGGGCCGAGTATTTTATAGGTAAGCGTTTGCAATTAGGAGAATTGCAGTCTGAATATGCTTCATTTATGATTGCTCTTTCAGATTACGTTCGCTTTATCGAGCAAGATTATTATGCAAAGAAGATGGATGCGGGAAAGATACAACTGGCCGGGCAGCGTTCTTATCTTAACTTGGTGGAGCGTGAACATACACTGACCGAAAAAGAAATGGAACTGGCGCAGAGTATGTACGACCGGGATTCCATTTTGTATGCGAGGAATGCAATGATTGTGGCAGAATTTGAAGAGTCGGGCAGCCGTTATTTGCAGAGTTTACGTACCAGAGAAACTTCCGGCATGAGTTTGTTGCAGGCTGAAATGCAATTAAAACAACAGGAGGAAAACTTGCTGGACTTGGGTAAACAGGCTTATGATGAGGAACAGAACCGCAGGCTTGAATTGAAAAATGCAATTGAGCAGCTTCAGGCACAGCTGAGTTCGTGGGCACAGAATTATCTGTTTAGTAGTCCTATCTGCAGTAAGATAACTTTTATGACAGTTTGGAGCCGCAATCAGAATGTACAGTCGGGTGAGACTGTTTTTGTGGTTCAGCCTTCCGAAGATTCGAAAGTGGTTGGTAAAGCCAAACTCCCTTTACAAGGTTCGGGAAAAGTGCAGGTGGGACAGAAAGTGCATATCCGTATGGATAATTACCCCGATCAGGAATTTGGTTATGTGAGAGGGAAGGTGGAAAGCATTTCGCCGGCTCCGACGGAAGATGGACTTTATGTAGTGGAAATAGTATTGCCGGAAGGTTTGCATACGAATTATGGTAAAACCCTTCCGACTTTACGTGAATTGAAAGGCACGGCAGACATTATATTGGCAGACAGAAATGTATTGGAACGTTTATTAGCTCCGTTAAGGAAGATAGTGGAATACGAAAACTAATTCTCTTCAACAGTATAAGTCCGGCAATAATATGAGGAAAACCTTCCCCCATATTATATGCCAGGATTTCTTATCTATTTATAAGCTGTCTGATATCGAGTTGTACTTTTTAGCTTTTTCCCGGGAACATCGTGCAGTTTTGGGCGGCTTGGACGTATGTCATAGGCGTTCATCCACTTTTCAAGGACATCACGAAGTCTTTGTAGTTCCTGATTATATGCATTTTCCATAACCAGATTTCTCATTTCCCCTCTGTCATTCTGCATATCAAACAGTTGTTCACGATGTCTTCCTTTATCATAAAGCACATATTTATAACGTTCACTGCGTACCACCCAGCCTCTTGTCTTGCTACCGTCAAACCGTGTTTCGGTGATGATGTATTCTTGATGCAAGGCTTGTGGGTTACCTTCTTCCACAATTTTCCGGAAAGACTTTCCGGCTGCCCCCTCCGGCATTTTGGCACCTGCCCAGTCGCATACGGAAGCGAAGAAATCTATACCGTTACTGATAAGCTGAGGTAATACTTTGCCTGCATTCTTTTTGCCGGGTAGGGTTACGATAAGAGGAATATTGATAACTTCTTCATATAAAGCGGATTTCTGGTTCCAATGGTGAGCTCCTATACCATCTCCGTGGTCACTGGAGAAGATCACTACTGTATTCTTCCAAAGATCATTCTTATCAATGGCATCAATAATTTTTCCGATCTCCTTATCTACTTTTTCTACCAGACGATAATAGGTATAACGGTACATACGCCAGTCTTCGGGAGTAAAACCGGCAGTTGGATATACATTATAATTGTTTGCTCTTTCGCTTTCAATGACATCGGCATCGTAAGGATTCTTGGCGAAATTGGCAGGTACTCCCGGGCAGTCCCGTATATCAGGCGTATCGATATTTCCATAAGGGAAGTTTTGGCTCCGCGCGTATTCGCAGATATTATGCGGATTGTCATAAGAAGCTACTAGAAAAAACGGCTTTTTATGTTTGCGTGAGAGGTATTCGGCGCAGGCTTCCGCCAGTCCGTCGTCACTATGTTTGTATATGTTGTCGAAGCCGTATTCTTTGTCGGGGACATCAAGAAGAGGGAGATGCCATTTACCGCCATAAGCACAATCATATCCGGCATTCTTTATTAAGGTGCCTAATGTCTGTGCCCTGAGAGAGTCGGGCATCGGTGAGCCATTGACTGACAGTCCTACTGCATCCGGATAATGCCCTGTAAACATGGCTCCACGTGAAGGACCACTAAGCGGAGCAGTGCAATAAGCATTATTGAACATTATGCCAGCCGCTGCCAATCGGTCGAGATTGGGAGTGTGCAGATCCGGATTTCCGGCACAACTCATGGCGCTGGCTGTCTGTTGATCTGTGAATATATAGATGATATTGGGACGTTCGGCAGCGGAGGCCGCAGAAGAGCATAGCAAAGAAAAAAATGCCAGATGCTTCATTGGAATTTGTTTTACCATATTATTAACTTTCATGATTTAATATTCGGTTTTATATTTCAGGTTCCGGTAAGGAATCAACCAGTCTTTTCTCTATTCTCTTTCCGTCTACCTGATCGACGATAGTCGTAGCACCCTTATTCGAATTATAGTTGAAGTCCAGTGAAGCACCGTTCTGCTTATTCTCTATATGCAGGAACGCTTTACCTTCACTATCCAGATTACATTCAATAACCCATCCTTCTACTGTGATGTGATTTCCCTGATGATTTATCACGGCATCGGCACGGTTGTTTCCATGTACATCGATTATATTGAGAAAAAACACTTTATTGCAAGGAGCTGTCGTTGCCGTGAAATGATAATGATTAGGAAGAGCCTTGCCAAGACGCTTTTTCCAGTCAAGGGCGGCTACAAAGAATGTATCCGTTTGTGCATAAGTCATCTCCTGTGAAGAATATAAATGGGCTATCGATATTCCATCCGCTTTATTCTTACCCAAGATGCGCAACCCTCCTTCCTCTTTAACCACCTCCATAGGCAGTTCCACCGTATGTAGCAGATAGTTCCATTCTACCGGTTCTTTGCCGGCCAGTTCATCGTAAACAACAAACAAACCCGAACGTCCGAGCTGAACGACATGTCTTCGGAAGAATTCCAGCTTATTTTCATCCCAACCTTTCTCCGGTGTAAATTGAGTGCCGGACAAACGTCCGCGTTCCAGCCACAACGGAGAAACTACTTTCCCATAGGCGTTGGAGGCATCGCCTACAACGTAAGAGATTTCTTCACCTTCATAGTAGCGGGGAATCCAACCATAGCCTTCTGTCCCTATCTTTTGACCCATACCGTTTACTAATATGGAGTTATGGGCACGGGTATTCCGGTAGGCATACATACAATGATCATCTGTAAATCCGGTACGATGCCCGCTGCTATAAAAGATAGCCTTACCCCCAAAGAAGGTGTTGAAAGCGTTTTGATTGGCCAAGGCATGGGATGTGGAACCATAAGGACTGCTTCGGAAAGAAAGCATGGCATTGTTGGCATGATGCCCTATGTCGGTATTCATCAGGGCAGTACCTGTTTGTTTGAAGACTTTGGATTCCGGTAGTTCCGACAGATGTTTACTATAAGCAGGCCTTTCCTTCGGGGTTGTGCAGCGATACCAGGTCAAATCTGCTGGTTTGGCTTCGAAAGCTTTCGACAGGATGTCAGGGTCTTCCTGCATAATTTCGTGTACATAAGCAGCTGCCCACGGATTGTTGCATTCGCGTGCCAGGGCATCGGCATATCCTATGCGCCCTCCGTTCGGACTGCGTTGTCCTTCATGTGAGTTGCCATGCCCTCCGGATTTGGAGAATGGGGGCTGCTGATAGATAACATATAAGGCATTGTTGTTATACCACGGATCTGCAAAGAAGTTGAAACCGGATATGCGTGAGAAAAAGACCGGCACTTCTATCAAGGTACGTATGTTTACATGGAAATAGGCATCCCCATTGTGCCAGCCACCATCCTTATGTAGGCCCGGAAGGCGTGAAATCCATTCATTATAACAATAATCTGTCCATACGGACGCTTCCGGTATTTCACCGACCGTAGCGAATGCCGCCATCGTCAGGATACGGAAAGTCATCTGCCACACATGGTTGTCTGCAATACGGTTCTCCAGATGGTTCACGTATTCATTATAGAACTTATCTCCAATTTTGCGGATGTTATCCAACAGCAGTTGCTTTTCTTCCGGTGACAGTAAATTATAAAATCCGTCATACGCGGATGTACTCATCGATAATAGGGTGGACAGGTTAAAGTCGCCTGCAAAGTATTTGCTTTTTTGCCAGGAAAGGATTTCACTCAGGCGGTTAATGCCTTCCCGGTAATACTTCTCGTCTTTTGTCAGTAAATAAGCACGGACCAATGCTTCCACGTTGGCCTCTTCTCTGTCTACAATCTTACGGCTCTCGCGGATGAGGGCCGATTCACGTTGCACAATGTTGGTCAACGTAACTACATTCGTGGTATCTATCTCTTCCTGAAGATGCTTCAACGGACGGGAGATGCATTGGGAAGCCTTGTCCATATAAGTCCGGGCTTCCGGATTATTATTATTTTTCGCTATTATATTTTCCCAGTCATCTGCATCCAGTAACACACGCGGGTGATGGGAAGGATATCTCGCCAAGACTTTTTCTAAAGTCGGAGGATTGAATTCCGGTGTATCTTTATCTATATAGAATTGGTAAACCGGCGACCATTCTTCAGTACCTTCGGGGGTAACGTAAGCATGCTGCCAATACCATTTTCCTTGTGCCAGGCACTGGAAAGGATTGAAGAAAGCCCAGGCACGTTCACCGGTAAGGACATCTTTCCGGAAATTCTTGTCTTGGGAGATACGAATCCGGTAAACTACTTTTGGCTTTTCATCTACTTGTCCCGGAACTCCATCCAACACCGGACCTAAATGAGGGAATTTGTCCGGCCACATGAAACGCGGCGGATTTACCTTGACGTATGTGCCATCGGCAGGAGAGGGAGTTGCACGGACTTCATACATCAATGTTTCTTCGGAAACCTTTATCACGGCAGGCTGCTCGGAACTGCCGCATGCCATTAACAGGCAGAGGACGGATAAGCCCAATATTATCTTTTTCATCTCAGAATCTTATTTTTGTTTTTTGAAGGTAACCAGCTCTTTCAAGCTAACTGTTTTATTATTAACCAAAGGGTGTGCCCAGAAGCCGATAAACGTAATGTATCCCATGAAAATCAGAATAAGCAACATGCCTGTTCGCAACGAAGTGGCGTCGGATACCAAGCTGACGAGCAGCGGGCCACCTGCACCTCCTACTATTCCGGAACAAAGGATGCCTGCAAAAGAACCGTGATTCTGGGTTACTGTATTCAGGGCAAGTGAAAACACTATGGAGTACATCATGGAGATACAAAAGCCTATTGCAGGAAAAGCCCACACCGCTATTTCTGCGGAACCGAATAATGCAATTAACAGCAAACTCATGGAAAGTATGCCCGATATTTGCAGCAAACGCTTACTGTCTATCAACTTCAGCAGGAACATGCCAAACAAACATCCGACAGTCATTGAACCCCAGAAATAACTGATACTTTGTGCACCCACGGTCTTCGGATCAATGCCATGATACTGCTCCAGAAAAGTACTCATAAAAATAGAAACTCCCTGCTCCGTACTGACATAACAAAAGATTCCTAGGAAGAAAAGCCATACGTATCTTTGACGGAACAATTTCTTGTAGGAAGCCGAAGAACCGCTGCGTTCATCATCTTTCAGTTCAATGTGCGGGAAGTGGACCAACGAAACAATGAGCAGCATAATCAGCAATAACACTGTGAATACCCAATAAAGGGAAACCCAGGGAAGAGTGACCGGAGTGATGTCCGCCAAAATATCAAGCAGGAAATTCTTTCCCGGCTGATAGACTCCCGGTGCCAGCGCATGTATTAACCAAGTATAAGCCAAAGGACTGATAAACGATGCTACTCCAAACACAAACTGTGCCAATTCGGCTATGAATGCGTAGTTCTCTTCTCCACCGACAACACGCTGCAAAGGGTTAATTACGGTCTGCAACATGGCCATTCCCAAGCCGATAATAAAGGAAGACACCAGTAATATCGAATAAAACGAGAAACATGCAAACAAGACGGTTCCGATAAATGGCATAAGGAAACCGGTAAACAGCACCAGCTTTTCTCCATATTTATCTATCAATATGCCTGCCGGTATCGACATGATGGCATAAGCTAGGAAGAAGGAAGTCGGGATAAATCCCGCCATTGCCAGATCCTTCAGCTCAAAGTTATGGATAATGTCAGGAATTAACGGTCCGAGAATGTTTGTAATGAAGGAAATGGTAAACCAGAACATCATTATCAATGCCAGCATACCCCATTTCTTGTTATTTTTCATAATAATTCGTTTGTTTATAGAATTAGTGATGCTGCACCTATAAGACCGGCTTTATTGCCCAATCCGGCAGCCACAATCTTGGTATTCAGGGCACAGTCTGCTATTACGTGCTTTTTGACTACCGCCCTTATTTTCTCTAAATAGAAACTGCCAGATTCTGCAACACCTCCTCCTATCACAATCCGTTGGGGACTGAAGATATTGACGAAGCCGGCAATTCCTCTTCCCAAATGGTAAAAGTGCTCGTTCATGCACTCGACAGCCAGCGGGAAATCTTCATGATAGAGGCGAACAATCAATTCCCCGTTTATCTCCGTATCAAAACTCAAATTTTGCTCTTTTGCCAATATGCTAAAACGTCTTGTTAAGGCGGAAGTCGAAGCATAATGCTCCAAGCAACCGACCGCCCCGCAGGCACAATGCTCGCCGTTGGCAATCAACGGTACATGCCCCAACTCCGTACCCCGGTTAGCATATCCATTGAACAACTTGCCATCAATAATGACAGCTCCGCCGATACCGGTTCCCACAGTCAGAAACACCACATGGGTACAACCTCTTCCTGCACCGTATTTCGTTTCTCCCAGTCCCATCAGGTTGGCATCATTTCCAACAACTACCGGTAGACTCATCTGTTTCTCCATAAGGGAGGCTACATCTATATTTTCCCAGCCGATAATATTTTCCGCACCTCCCAGTACGATACGGTTTGTTTCATCTACAATTCCCGGCGTGCCAAGTCCTATGCCCAGTACGGTCCAGTTCAGTTTTGCAGCTTCATCTTTCAGTAAGGTGGCAGCCTTTATCAACTGTTCCATCACTTTTGCAGCCGAAACAGAAGCAAAAGAGGGTAATTTTCCCTCAAAGAAAGAATTACCCGCTTTATCTACCAAAGCATATTTTATAGATGTGCCACCTAAATCAATGCCAATTGCGTATCTCATAATTTATTACATCAAATAAGGAAACATTATGTTCTTTCCACCCATATAGGAGAGCTCCATGCCCATTGCTGGTCACGCTGGCGAACTCTGATATAGTAATAGTCCGTATCTCTTTCGGGTTCAGTGTCTTCCATATAATGTTCAACCATAAAGCAACTTTCCGGCATTGCGCGGTTGAATAGAATAGCTTCACTAAGCCATCCGATCATGAAATGGGAGCGGGAACCTTCCAGAAGTTCGCCCAGTGAATGTTCAAACTTCTTGCCGTTGAACTCTGCCGTAATCATACCGTCTTTAGGCATAGTGACATCCAGAATGACGGCCTGCATGGCGGGAGTGGTGGTGTTCGGATTCTTGGAGCTGTACATATCCAACTCCGTATCCTTGTCCGTAACAGACACAATACGGTTGATCTTTGTTTCAAACTCGGGTTCTCCCGGTTGCGGAGAGGTGAAGGCAGCGCCACGGAAGCAAGGTTCCACAGCATTGATAGTTCCTTTGCTGATAGATAGCTTTCCTTGCCAGTGTACGTACTGCTCTTCACGATTCCATCCAAATTCAATCTTTACCTTACAACGTACCATGTTTCCTTCCGGCATTTCGGGCAATAACGGACCACTTAAACGGGCTATGCATCTTCGATTCTTGACAATGTCTATATAATCGATGCAACTGCCGCCTTCCACATTCAAATAAATACGGCGACTGTTACCCCGTACCACGTCGCCCGGAAAAGCGTCGTTCAGACGAAAATCTATATTGATCTTATCACCGGTAGCGCAACAAACGTGACGGTTCTTCATGGCATCCCAAATCTTATCACGGGTCAATGACTCTGCCAGTATGCCTATACGCCCATCACCATAACTGCCCGGATATCCGGCGTGCTGGTCCGTAGAGCCCATAATACCGAATTTCTTACCTTGCTCCAATCCACATTGAATTGTACCTTCCCATTGGCGAGGCCCCATATCATGCAGATAATTATAATCGCCCTGATCGCTCTCTGCCAATCCATGGCGGGAATACATCTCTACGAACGGAGTCTGGTCTCCTTCCGTAAAGAAGTTCCAGTTATATCCGCGGTAGCCCGTCTGGTAACCCATGTGATGTGGAGTTATAAATACTTTATGTCCGCGGGCTTTTTGTTTCCAGTCTTCAATGGAGGTACATTCCACCAACGGTGCATCCAAGTCATAATTCAGGGCTACATGGTCGCCATGTTCCATGCTATGTGCCTCATAACCTACAAAGGCTAGAAATTCCCCTTCCTTATTGTACTCATTGGTCATGGCCACGTATTTCTCATAACCTCCCTCGCGCAAGCGCTTGAAAGCACCGGTATGATAATCAATCACCCACTTCAGGCGAGGATCATCTGCTCCGGGAATGTCAGGCCACATGGCATGTGGGGTGACAGATACAAAATCCAATTGTTCCTTGGCGGCTTCGAACGCAGAACGCATGTCGCCATGGCCGTAGGTTATGTTACAGTGGTTATGTAGATCTCCCCAGAAATATTTCAGATTACTGGCAGAGGGCATAATTTTCTTTCCTGCAACAGTTCCCTGCTGACATGCAGATAATAAACTGCCGGAAGCTGCCAATCCGATAAGGGACCAGCCTGTATTTTTTAAAAAATTTCTTCTATTCATGGTATTTTTTATAGATTATCTGTTTTTCATTAATCGTCTGTCGCCTTTGAACAGCTCATTTACTTTTTCATCTGGATCATCATCCTTATACTGCTTTTGGGTTTCTTTCAGTAGTGACATCAGTTCTGTCCGTTTGTCGGCATACTCCGATTTGTTAAATACATTATTTAATTCATTCGGATCATTCTTCAAATCGTACATTTCCCACTCGTCCACATCGTTATAGAAGTGAATCAATTTAAAATCAGCAGTACGAATGCCATAATGTCTTTTTACTGAATGCTCTGCTGGATACTCATAATAGTGGTAATAGGCAGCTTTTCTCCAGTCTGTCGGAGTTTTCCCTTCATTATCCAGAATAGGTTTGAGAGACTGTCCCTGAATATCCGCCGGTATATCTACCCCGGCAAAATCCAGCAATGTGGGAGCAAAATCCACATTCATGGCAATGGCACTTGATACACTGCCTGCCTTGATTGTTTTCGGATAGCGGATGATTAGTGGCATACGTTGGCATTCTTCATACATAAAGCGTTTGTCAAACCAGCCATGTTCGCCCAAAAAGAAACCTTGATCCGAAGTATAGATAATGATTGTATTGTCCAGTTCACCGGTTTTCTCCAAATAGCTGATCAGTCTCCCTATATTCTCGTCCACGGCTACGATAGTTGCCAGATAATCGCGCATATATTGCTGGTATTTCCAGCTGATCAGTTCTTTTCCCTTTAAATTACCATTACGATATTCTGAAATACGTTGTGCATATGCCGAGTCCCACTTATCCTGTACATCAGTCGGCATACGCTTGTAGACCTGATAGAGGCGATTCGTTGTATCCTTTAGCATTTCTTCACGGGTCAGCAGTTTCAGATCCCAGTCATTGGTCAATGTGTGTTCAATGGACATATCTTGTTCCCTGGCAGCAGAGCCTCTACCTTCGTATGTATCGAAAAGTGTGGCGGGTTCGGGGAATACGGTATTGTTAAACATCCCCAAGTGGCGGGGAGCGGGCATCCAGTTACGGTGTGGGGCTTTCTGATGATACATCATACAGAAAGGCTTGCTCTTATCTCTATGTTCCAGATATTCGATAGCCTTGTCTGTGATAATGTCAGTAGTATATCCCTGCTCTACAATCTGCTTTCCATTCTCGTTGAAGTCTGGATTATAATAGTCCCCTTGTTCATGTTGTCCGGTCAGGATACACCAATAGTCAAACCCCTGAGGCTCGGTAATCAAATGCCATTTGCCGACAATTGAAGTTTGGTAACCGGCAGCTTGTAACAATTTGGGAAAAGTCTGTTGGTTGCCATCGAAAGTGCTGGCATTGTCTGTGAATCCGTTGATGTGGCTGAATTTGCCCGTCAAGATACAAGCTCTTGACGGACCGGATAAAGCATTGACCGCATAACAATTATCCATACGAACACCTTCACTGGCAATCCGATCCATATTGGGAGTCTGAAGGAGACGTCCACCGTAACATGACATGGCTTGCGTTGTATGGTCGTCTGTCATCATAAAGATAATGTTCGGACGTTTTACCTCCTCTTTGGTCTTATTGGAGCTGCAAGCGGAGACTCCGATGGCAGTGAGAGGCAACAATAAATATGATAAGCGATTCATAATAAAAGTCTTCTTATAGTTTATACTCCAATTGACGTTTCTTTCCATCAACAGATATTTCTATTTTCACTCCATTCTCATCAAACTTCTTATTCAGGAATTTAGCCTTGAATGCAGGAAAAGAAGCTGCATTTTTCGAAGGATAGATAATGGTGATGTAACGTACAGCTTCCGAATCCTTTTTGTCCACATCAAAGGAAACCGAAGTACGGGGTACACGTACGCGATAAGCAGTGGAACGCCATCCCTCCTTTTCTCTCATCGAAGCTTTCTTTTCGGCAAAACATTGTAACTTCATATTGCTTGACCCGTCGTAAGCGGTGGTCAGAATATGACTTTTATCGTCTACATTTACAGTGCCTTCACATAAATGATAGTTAAGATTCACTGTTCCTTTTGCATCTCCCACAGCCTCATCGACAATGACAAAATAAGATTGGTCTACAAAGAAGACAGAACGTCTGTGCTTTAAGCCTTCATAATGAGGGTTCTCTGTTACTAGGATTTGTTCATTACCTTCGGGGTTCCAAAGCTTAGTAACAGATTGTGTGGTCTGTAAGTTTTTCTCATCCAGTGTCAGGGTATTATGAGAACTTGTCCGACGGAACCAGTTGCGAAGTTTCATCACTTCATCGTCACCGGCATAGACGTATGAGCCGCTATCCGGAAAGAGATTTCGGCCATTGAACCAGAGCTCAAAAGTTCCGTTATCCGGTTGACAGTGCCACTCACCTTTGGGACCGGCCTTTACCACCATTACAGTAGCATCTTGTTTCCAGCCGTTTCTGAAAGTAAAGAAGCCGGAAGTCAGGGCTCCATGAGAAAGATTGGGTAGGGGAGAACCTTCACGACCTTCAGTAGCATAATAACGGATCCAGTCGCAATCCGGAAACAGTTTGAGCCATTCCTGATAATTGCGGATTTCTGCTGGGCGGTCTCCTAATTTTGCATCACTGAAACAAGGATTACTGTAATCTGGGAAACAGATATTAGCGTAGAACTCAATCATATTTTTAACTGTATTCACGTATTCAGCAGGAAACTCCTGACGGAAACCATTGACGTCTGCCATACGTAGGGCCTTGCAAAAAATATTGATTGCCGCTAAATGATAATGGGGGTCCAGTTCATATTGGCCACCATCCGGATAAACTTGTTTTTTTATTTCACGGTTTAAAATGTTTATTCCACTTTCTCTCCATCCGGCTGCCTCTTTAAACTCGGGGAAAAATGCACCTGCATATACCATACGTTGTGCTTCGAACAACAGGTGGTTGCCTTGATCTGAGTAATTACCCAGAATGTGTAGTGCATGCCGGTGATAATTAATCAGGAATTCAGTCAGGAATTCCGGGGTGAAAGCCTTTGAGGGAATAAATAACAAAAATTGCAGAGTTTGATCCTGTAAACGGTTACTCACCTCCAAAGGACGCCATGCAAAACGTACATTTTCAGCATTCCCTTTTACTTCACCTGCACTGACAAGTTCGTATTCTTCTTTTTCTACGGTGGTCAGAGGATTCTTCTTAATCCAGTCCATATATTGATATGCCCATTCCTTGGCATATTTCTCATCCCCTGAGATTCTATATGCTTTTCCCATTGGGGTGAACCATTTGTGACGGTGTAACTGCCAGCGCAACTCATTGTCTTGTATCGGCCAATATTGCCAGTTGATATCTTTGCCATAATTATAGGAAGGCTGATATCCTTTGTGTACAAAAAATGTATGTTCCAAGGCATCATCAGCCCATTTTTGTTCTTCCTTGGATATTTTGATATTCTTCATATCGATATCGGGATGCCCTATACCGGTACGCTGGCGGTAATAATCCAATAAAGCTTGGGCTGCTTCGTCCCATTGTTGTTGAGCACATGCAGCTTTTACTTTTTCCAATCCCGGATAATCCAGATTCAGTAAATCAAAAGTTTCCTTTCGCAACTGCTGTGCTTCTGCACATAGGGAAACCAGTAGAAAAGTGAAACTAAGTATATAGTTTGTTATTTTCATGGTATATTAAATTCATTTAAAGCGATTTATAATCAAGTCCTTTTACCTGCATATATCGGGCTAAAGCTTCCAGATAATAATAATCGGCATAATTGATAGGTGTGTCAATTTCAGACCCATTAGGCAGTGAACCTGTAGAGTGCATCAGGATAAATCCCTGGTTAGTGCCGATCTTTGCCAGGTAAGCATCGGAAGAGAGAGACTTGAGTAGTTTCTCTGCATAATCAAAATAGACTTGTCCATCCTCTACAAGAGTACTGAGTTCTATCAAGGCAGAAGCTGTGACAGAAGCGGCGGATGCATCACGAGGTGTCTCCGGTGTATCCGGGGCATCATAGTCCCACAAAGGAATCGCATCGTCAGTCTTTACACGTGTCATGATTAATGCTGCAATATCTTTGGCTTGCTGCAAGAAAGCCGCATCTTTTGACTCGCGATAGCAGGATGTATATCCATATATTCCCCAGGCTTGTCCGCGTGCCCATGAAGAATCATCATTTTTCCCCTGATGTGTACATTTCATTTCTACGCTGCCATCGTTATTGTAGCTTACTACGTGGTAGGATGAATGATCGTTTCTGAAGTGGTTCTTCAATGTTGTTTCAGCATGTTTCAATGCGATTTCTTTATATTTGGGATCATTGGTAAGATGATTGACATAAAATAATAGATCCAGATTCATCATATTATCAATAATCACAGGGAAGTTCCACTTTCCGAAATCCCAGGAACGAATACAACCTATGTTCGAATCAAAACGGCCGCATAAATTATCAGCAGTTTGCACCAGTATCTGACGGATACTGTCAGCAGGGGCTAGACGATATGCATTACCATAACTGCAATTCATCATGAAGCCTATGTCGTGTGTACCTTTATAATCTTTCACCGGATGTAGATAATTCGTAAATTTTGCAGCACTCTTTTTCAAGTCTTCAATGCCGGTCAGTTGATACGCGTACCACAAGTTTCCGGGGAAAAAACCACTTGTCCAATCATAGATGGAACTGCAATATCTGCGGCTTCCCAGAGCATCTTTCACAGGCTTTACCCGTAAGGAGTCTTTGAAAGTTGCAGGATCTCTTTGTAATTGACTACAGAGAAAATCCATATCGTATCCCGTCCAGATGGAGCGGGGTAACAGGACTGAATCCCCTACATCGGCCACTGTTTTTTCCAGTTGTTGCACAGAAGTATCTATTGCATTTTTCAACCAGCCATAATTTTCCTTAGGTTGACTGGATGAACAGCTGGAGAATCCTTGTAGTGTAACAACTGCGTAACAAAATAATAAAAATTTCTTCATAAATAATGTATATTCTATAGGTTATATCTGCTCAAATTATCGTTCTTGTGTACAAGGATGGAGAAAGTATAAACATAATTACAGTTCCTCCATTTCTCCATCCATTGTCAGTTCATACTCAGGAAATGGAATTACTCAAATCCCGGATTATTTTCACCGTTCAAAGCTGCATTCGACTGAATTTCAGCCAATGGAATCGGATAAAGTTCATGCTTTCCCGTGGTAAAATTGTGGCCTGCTACGTAGTTGGATTTAGCCCATTTCACCGCATTCCAATCTTTACGTGCAGCATCCGTTATATATTCATCAGGTCCTGGGGTCCATGATTCCATATAGTTTTGGGCGGCTTTTAAAGATGCTTCCAGAATGCCCCAGCGCAGTAAGTCATATTTGCGTTGACCTTCGTAGCAAAGTTCAAAAGCACGTTCCCAATACAAGGCTGTACGGAATTTGCCGGCATCGTCACCATCCGGAATGAATGGTAAATCGTACAACTTCGGAGCCTTTAACAAGCTTGAATAATTAGCTGTACTTATAGGAGTAGCACCGGCACGGACACGAACATCATTCAATAATTTCCATGCTTCGGTTGTGTTACCGGTTTCGTTATAAGCTTCGGCTGCCATCAGAACTGCATCGGCATAACGCAACGGAGCATAATTGACACCCGTGTTATTGGGATCTATGAAGCCCGGAGCCATCCATTCTCTGCGCCATTTACCCGGATATCTGTTTAGATTTTTGTTGATATCGGCAGAAGTATGCGATTTTTCCTGAATTTCTTTATTTTTGTTCCACTTAATAGCATAGTCCACGAAATTCACGTCACGGCGTATATCTTTTATGCTTCCATCTTCATTTGACTCATAGAAAGACTTCCAATATGGTAGTACTACAAAGAAGGCATTGGCACGTCCCATATAACTGCTTGTGCCGGGGTAACTTCCTGGAGCATCTACCAGTGGTCCGTTGTAAGTTGCCCATACACCAGCATTATCCTTCAAACCTTGGTTGGGTTCAAAAGCAATTTCCCAAAGAGACTCCTGATTGTCCAATGTCAGTTGAGAATAGTTTTTGAACAGTTGTTCATAACCGCTTGCATAAAAATTATGATAGCCTTCGGCCTTCAAAGCTTCCCATTCCTTAATCACTGCTTCAAAATATCCCTTTCGGGCAGTATCGTCCAGACGGGTCAACTGACGTGATGAACGGTTCAAGCTATAGCCGGCACGTTGTAAATAGACACGCATCAGTAAAGTACGGGCAGCGCCGCTACAAGGTATTTCAGAAGATGCCACTTCACGACCGGATTTCAAATGCGTTTTTGCATAGTTCAAATCTTCGATGATCTGGTCATAAATCAGCTCACGGTCGGTACGAGGCTTGGATGTATTACCAAAACCATTCGTATATTCCGTGCTGAACGGTACATCACCAAAGAATTTCACTAGGTCAAAAGCTATGTAAGCACGGAGGAATCGAGCTTGTCCGTTAATTTCCTGTAGATTCTTGTTTTCTGCAAAACCCGGCATTGCCTCAATGCTGGCAATAGCTACATTGGCACGGTCGAGAGCCTGATAAGCACATCTCCACACACTGGCAATCCATGTATTGGAAGCGTTGTACAGATAGTGAGATATATCACGACGGGTTCCGTCCGAACCGGTTCCACGTACCATGAACATATCGTCCGAACCAAAGAACGGCATGATATTTTGTCCATAATAGTCTGTAGTTTCAAGACAGTCGTAGATTCCGACTACGGCCATCTGGGCTTTTCCTTCTGTTACGAAATAAGTATCTTTCTCGTAGAATGAGCTGGGCTTTTCAGTTAGGTCACAGGAAGTAACCCCTACAAGCATCATTGCGCCAAGCGCATATATCATTTTGTTTTTCATTTTATTATTCCCTTTTTAAATTCTAATTAAAATGCTACGTTCACACCAAATACGAAAGAGCGGCTTCTGGGGTAAGCACCGAAATCAACACCGGGAGTCAATGCGCTACTCATAGTAGATACTTCCGGATCGAAACCGGTATAAGGAGTCCATGTAAACAGATTATTGCCTGTTGCATACAAACGTAGTTTGGTCAGACCGATCTTGTTTATTACTTTTTTGGGGAAGGTATACCCTAAAGTGATATTACTCAACTTCAAATAAGAAGCATCTTCAATAGCCCAGGAATGAATGTAGGTGTTGTTTGAACCATTATCACCGAAATGAGCTACTGTTTTGCCTTGGTTCACTGCTGCCAGTTCTTCAGGATTTGTAATCAGCTCGCCGCTGGCATTAATGGTCACCCAGCGATGAGCATCATCAGCTACCGATAAAACGTTTTTATTAGTAAGGGCAGTCTTAGTGTTGGTTAGCTTGGTAGCATTCAGTACTTCGGCGCCATAACTATAAGTAAAGAAAATACTCAAGTCGAAATCCTTCCAACTGAAAGTATTGTTAATACCTCCATAGAAATCAGGAAGGGCATTACCGATGATGGTTTTATCGCTTTCGGTAATTTGGTTGTCTTCGCTACCATCCACGTTCTTGAACTTCCAGTAACCTGGTTGGATATTCTTCTTGTCGCCATGATAAGGTACACCATCCTTCAATGTATAAGTTTTGGTTGTAGCATCGTAATTGAAGTCTTCCACCTGATACAACCCGTCAGTTACGTAACCGTAGAATTGTCCCAACGGTTGGTTTACCCCAATTTGATGGGACGCCCCTGCACCGCTATAACCGAAGTTAGCCAGATACAACTGTACATCTTCGCCTGTCAGTTTCTTTACCTTATTTTTGTTGTGGGAGAAAGTAACTGAAGTGTTCCAAGTAAAATCTTTGGATACGATGTTTGCCGTATTGATAGTCAAATCCACACCCGTATTTTGAGTTTCACCTGCGTTGATAACCATACTGGTGTAACCGGAAGAGTTAGGTAACTTGGCATTCAGTAGCAAGTTGCTACTGCGATTAATGTAGAATTCCGGAGAGAATGTGATACGCTGGTTCAAGAAACCAAAATCCATACCTATGTTGAATGTCTTGTTTGCCTCCCATTTCAGATCGGGATTAGGCACTTGGCGGGAAGCATAGCCGGCTTGTGCACCGTTGCCATTGGCAGCAGTAACGGAACTCATGAGAGCAAGACTTTGGTAACTGCCAATACGATTGTTACCTGCAAGACCGTAACCGATACGGAATTTTAAATCAGAAAAGACTCCTAAGTCTTTGATAAATGCCTCTTCGCCTAAACGCCACGCGGCCGAGAAAGCCGGGAAGTAACCCCACTTATTGTTCTTACCGAACTTGGAAGAGCCGTCAGCACGAACCGAAGCGGTAAAAAGATATTTATCCATCAAATTGTAGTTGATACGTCCGAAGAATGAGAGCAGTTTATCATCGTAGTTTTCACTGGAAGTGGGAACTCCCGGAACACCCAGTGAGAGGTCACCTAAACCGATTTCATCATTTGGGAACTGGCTGGCACTTGCAGAAAAGCTGCGTGACCATCTTTCCACATATTCATGTCCGGCAATGGCTGTAAAGTCATGAATTTTGTTTTTCCAAGAATAGGTCAATACATTAGAAGTCTGGAAACTGCTGTTTTCTAAATTAGTAATCGAACCTTGAATACTAGAACGCTTACCTGTAATAGACTCATCACCATAGAATACATCGTTACGACGGGTCTGATAACGCATACCTACTGTACTACGGAAAGACAGTCCTTTCAGCAACTTGATAGTAGCACCACCATTGGCCTGGAAAGTACGCCATTCCCTGTCGTTAAGTTCTTCTGCCGCTGAAATTAACGGATTCTGCATAACGTTGCCATTATCATCGGCTAATAGAGGATCTTCACCGTATAATAAATCTTCATCTACCCCCATAATACCTACTGTAGGACGATACTGTAAGATGTGTTGCATCTTGTTGAAGCGGTCGCCACCTTCCGATGTGCCCATACCTTCCACGCGCATTTGGTCGTAACTGATACGTGAATTTACAGTCAACCATTTGTTTATCTCATGGTTCATGTTGAATGAGATGTTATGCTTTTTGCTACCGCTGTACACCATAGCACCTTCTTCGTTATAGTATGAATAAGCCAGGCTGTAATTCATCTTCTCCGTCTTTCCGGATACGCCTACACGATAGTTCTGTGTAATAGCGTTACGTCCCAAGGTCTCATCTTGCCAATCGATACCCTTTCGACCATTATATATGGAAGCAAGATCACTGAACTTGCCATATCTTTCTTCCCATTTGGTCATACCATCGGCACCGGAATCTCCTGTACCCATTCTCCACAATGTACGTTCGTAATCTAATCTGACAAATTCACCGGCATTAAGCACATCCAGCTTGTTCGCAATCTTTTTAACACCCACATAGCTGTCGAAAGTTACCGTAGCTTTGCCACCTGATTTGCTACCATTCTTGGTTGTGATTACAACTACACCATTGGCACCACGAGCACCATAGATGGCAGTGGCTGAAGCATCCTTTAATACGTCGATGGTTTCAATTTCAGCGGGGTCAAGGGTTGACATACCGTCTTCACTAGGGAAGCCATCAATGATGTAAAGGGGCTCGTTGCTTTGAGTGATAGAGATACCTCCACGTACACGTACAGAAATGGAAGCACCCGGAGTACCTTCACTCTGTTGTACCATCACACCTGCCATACGTCCAGCCAAAGCCTGTGTAACATCACTTACAGGTACTTTAGAAAGTTCTTTGCTGCTAACTGAGGTTACCGATCCGGTCAAATCTCTACGAGGAACAGCGGCATATCCAATTACTACAACGTCTTCCAATAATACGGCGTCAGCTTGCAGGGTCACGTTTATTACACTTTGATTATTGACTTTCACTTCTTGCGAAGTCATACCTACGTAAGAGAAAACTAATACATCTTTAGATGCATCATTTACCTTTAGAGTATACTTACCGTCCAGATCGGTAACAGTTCCAACACCAGCAGCACCTTTAACGACGACACTGCCTCCAATCACTTCATATCCTTCGCTATCAAGTACTTTACCGGTTACTGTCAGACTTTGCGCGTATGTGATCATACTAACGAAAGCGAGGATAAACATTAAAAATAATTCTTTTAATTTATACATAATAAATAAATCTAAGGTTTAATTTTAGAATTTTACGAGGCAAACATACGACATGTGATAGAAAAGGTGTAAAAGCATTGTTTTTGATTCTCCCACTTTTACTCTTTTTCTATATTAATATTGTTCACCACACAGCATTTTTGTGTAAAAACAGCCTCACAAGTATCCTGAGACGATGTGCTGTTTAATCAGTAAGTTTCTATATCTTGCTCTTATCATAGATAAAAATGTCCCTTTTCACAGGTTTTTATTTTAATGATCAGTAAGTTTTTGAGGTTGGATATATTATTCTGATAATGTTTCAAATTTATAGACTGTGGTTTGCCGGTAAGTATTTCCCGGAAACAAACTTGTAGTCGGAAATTGAGGAATATTGGGGGAATTTGGAAAATGTTGCATCTCAAGGCAAAAACCATAATATTCCCCATATATTCTTCCGCCATGTCCGGTAAGATAGTCCATATTTGAGCTGGGAATATAAAACTGCATACCCGGTTCTGTGGTGTATGCTTTTAAAACTCTACCGGATATAGGTTCTACCACGATTGCCGCCAATTCCGGAGAGTCGGAGGATTTATTCAGTTTATAATTGATATCATATCCTTTGCCCATTTTCTTTATCCGCATTTCTGCCGATAGAGCAGAAGTATAATCATATTCGGTTCCGGTTACGGACATTAGTTCACCGGTAGGGATACCTATGGAATCTACCAAAGTTATGGAATCTGCCCGAATCATATATATATGGCTCAATACAGGAGCTTTGCATCCGGTCAGATTGAAGTAGCTGTGATTTGTGAAATTTACCACTGTTGGTTTGTCGGTCACAGCTGTATATTCTAAGATAATTTCATTATGATTAG
The DNA here is from genome assembly GCF_000172175.1 of Bacteroides intestinalis DSM 17393. Taxonomy (NCBI): domain Bacteria; kingdom Pseudomonadati; phylum Bacteroidota; class Bacteroidia; order Bacteroidales; family Bacteroidaceae; genus Bacteroides; species Bacteroides intestinalis. The sequence goes on from NZ_ABJL02000001.1 coordinate 233,657, forward strand.
TCAGTTTATAAGCTATCGAAATATCCAGATTTCCAGGAAAACCTCCTTCTTGGTGAGTACTTCTATATTTGAATATTACAATTGCCGTATCTTTTACTGTATAGAATGTATCTGTATCAAATATCTGACGATTGAATCCATGTGTTCCCCCATGAATAGAATGACCTTTATTATTTTTTTCCAAATGATATGTCTGTCCATTCAGACTGAATTCGGCATTTCTAATTCTATTGGCAAATCTTCCGATTGTAGCGCCGAATTTGGGATGCTTTCCTAGATAATTTTTTAGACTATCAAAGCCTAAAACAACATGTTCAAAGTTGCCCTGCTTATCAGGGACAGACACATCGGTCAAAGAAGCCGCATAATTCGTTACTTTGACAGACATCCCGTTTTCATTTATCAATTTGAAAAATTCTATAGTCTTATCTCCATTCGAAATACTATTCTCCTTGGATATTGATAATTGACATAAATCTGTCTGCATGCATGATACAGATAATAATAAGATTGTTATCCAAAGTATGGTAATATGCACTTTCATAGCTATAAATATCATTTCTTTCCATATTCGGTCGGTAGGCAACCTATATACTTCTTAAAGCGCGCTGCAAAATAAGAAGGCGTATTGTAACCTACCATGAAGCTGATTTCAGCAACGGTATATTTCCCTTCCTTCAGCAACTGGCATGCCCGGTTGAATCGTATTTTATGAATAAAATCAATAGCAGACTTTCCAGTTATCGCTTTCAGTTTTAGATGGAGGTTGGAACGGCTCATGTTCATTTCACGTGCAAACTGTTCTGTTGAGAATTCTACATTATCCATATTCTTCTCAACGATGGCAATGGCTTTCCGCAGTAGCTCCTCATCCATAGTGTTGTTTGTAAGCTTTTCAGGTTCCACTTCCGTCATATTGGAATAATGTTCAAAAATGCGGTAACGTGTACGCAGCATATTCAGTATTTTGGCTTTCAATATTTCTATGGAAAATGGTTTAGCGATATAATCATCAGCACCTACATGTAAACCTTCCAATTGGTATTTCACGTCTACTTTTGCCGATAACATATAAACCGGTATATGGCAAGTACGTAAATTCTGTTTGACCTGTTTACACAATTTAACGCCATCCATGACAGGCATCATTACGTCTGTGATAATAATGTCAACCTCCTGTTCTTTCAATATGTTTAATGCCTTTTTCCCATTTTCTGCTTCCAGCAGGCAGAATAAGGGAGACAACCCATTTACTAGGTATTGTCTTAATTCTTTGTTATCCTCTACTATCAGAATGGTTCCGCGCTTACTCTTTTCTGCATCTATGATATCTTCTTCGTTTTCTTTTTCTTCGTCGCCGATGTAGATATCGTGTGCATTGGTAGAATATACACGCTGCTCCTCTGTATCTCCTTTTCCACCTTGTAATTCTTCCTGTTTATAAACCGATTCATCTTGGGGAAGATAAATGGAGAATGTAGAACCTTTACCTACTTCGCTTTGTAAGACAATCCGCCCGTGATGTAACTCAACCAATCTTTGGACCAACGAAAGACCAATGCCGCTGCCTTCGCATCCGTTTTCCACTTGATAGAAACGCTCGAAAATCTTTTTTTGCTTTTCTTTCGGAATACCAATACCGGTATCAACCACCTGCAATATTAGGTTATTGTCCTCTTTACAAAGTTTCACTGTTATACTTTCACCTACTTCGGTATATTTGAAAGCATTTGAGAGCAGATTATTGACTATCAGATCTAGATAATTTTCATCAAACAACATCTTCTCATCTTGTAGTTCCGTATAGAAATTATAGTCTATATCCTTCCTTTTTGCAAGGCTTTCATAATTGATAAAACAGTTCAGTACCCTTTTATAGGCGTTGGAGTATGTAGGCCTGAGTTCAAAAATACCTAATTCCGCCCGCCTGTAGTCCATCAGTTGATTAACCAGATGGAGCAGTCGGTTGGTATTTCGCTGGATATATTGTAGTTGTGCCTGTTCCCAATGTCCATTGATGTGATTGATAAGTTCTTGTAAGGGGGCAACGATTAATGTGAGCGGAGTGCGCAATTCATGTGAGATGTTGACATAAAAGCGGATTTTCATTTGGCTGATTTCTTCCTGCTTCTCTTTGTCCAATCTTTCCATCTGGATTTCAGCCTGCATACTTTTACGTAACCAGAAAAAACGGACAATGCCTGCTACTAGCAAAATGAAAGACAGCGCAAATAGAGTAAGTGCCCACCAGGTGCAATACCAGACTGGCAATATACGGATATGAAGTGTGGCAGGTTCTTCATTCCACTTGCCGTCATTATTCGCTGCTTTTATATGGAAAGTATAATTACCCGCTGGCAGGTTGGAATATGAAACAGGACTGATGTCATTTTGTTTATACCACTCATCATTATATCCCTCTAATTTGTAGGCGAAAGTATTATGTTTTCCGGCAATATAATTGGATACGACAAAGGAGATCGCAAATGAATTCTGGGAAGATGATAGAATTATATGGTCCGTATATTCAATGCTTTCATTTAAAATGCCGGTCTCATCGTCCGGCAATACCTCCTTGTTGAAAACAAACAGTTTATTTATGACTGGCTTAGGAGCATAAGGGTTATCTATCAATGTCTCTGGACGGAATGACGTAATGCCACTGACACCACCAAACAGCATGTAACCATTCTCTTTTCGGCAATAAGAACCTGCATTAAATTGATTCCCTTGTAATCCATCCATGATTGTAAAATTACGGAATTTTCCGTTTTCCGGGTTCATACAACTCAAACCTTGATTGGTGCTTATCCATAAGCGTCCATAGGCATCTTCCAGAATTCCATAGATAACATTACTTGGCAGGCCATCTGCTGTTGTATATTGCAACAACTTTTCATCTCCTTCTTTTAAAGCGAAAAGTCCGTTACGTGTGCCGACCCACACATAGCCTGAAGTAGATTCATAAAAACAATTTGCAAACGCCTGTTTCAGTATAGGTGATATGTGAAAATCCGTATTACTTTGTAAGGAGTTACCAATCTGATTAAATACCGAGATACCCATTTCACCTCCTATCCATAAACGCTTTTTGGAGTCACGAAACAGCAGGCGATTGTATTGCTGTACTTCATGTCTGTCTTTATTTTTATCAATAATCCTAAAACGGCGAGTCTTTATATCAAAATGCAGTAGATATTCCAGTGAAACGACCCAAAGACCTCCGTTCTCGTCAGAGATAATGGAGTAAATATTATTACTTGGTATATTGCTGTTCTGGCGATTATAGTACTCTACATTTCCGGACTTTCTATCCAGCACCATCATTCCTCCTGCATGGGCTCCTACATATACTTTATCGTGCAGTTCGTCTACATATACAGTTTTGATATCCTTAAAAGGGACATCGAGTGTGCCTGAATTGAACAAATAGCTTTTATATATTTGTGATTTGTTATCATAGAAATTCAGACCACCATCGCTCGTTCCAATCCATAAATTATGTTCATTATCTTCTACGATACAACTGACAACGTTATCACTGAGCGAATTTAAGAAGGGAATATGCTTGATACACTGAAAACGATTGCATAAAGGATGGTAGTAATTCAGTCCGCCCCAATAAGTACCCAACCACATACCGCCTTGCGAATCTTTAAAAATACTCCGGACTGAGTTCTGAGATAGGCTGCCTTCCTGTATCTCCGAGCTTTTAAGTGAAGAAAAACTGTCCGTTCCTTCTTTATAAATGTTCAATCCGCTATAGGTTCCCACCCATAGGCGATTTTCAGTATCCAGTGCCAGAGAACGTACATAGTTTGAATTCAGACCGGATTTTCCATCTTCATAACGATAGTTCTTCAGAACTTTCGATTTAGTATCATACATGTACAAACCATCTCCCTCAGTTGCCATCCATACTTGGTTGAACATCTGGCATAAGATGGCATGTACTCGTACATAATTAGGCATATCTACTAATTTATCCAAAATGCCGTTTGACAAGGTATAGGTATAAACTCCATTTTCGGCACCAATATAGATAAGGTCTCCCTGACGTACCAGAACTGTAGGTCTTAACATATGCAGGGTAGCGGGCAAAGTGTCATTTAGAAAGCATCCTCTTTTGGCGTCAAAGAGCAGAACTCCTTCCGCAGTGCCCAGCATCAGCCAGTCTTCTTTTATTGGAGCTATGCTGGTGACGGCTACATTCATACCTCTTTTCTTATAATAATAATTGGAGAAAGCATCCTTGTAACGGTTGTAAAGCGACAAACCCTCACGGGTTCCCACCCATATCCTGTCGGAATCATCAACGGCAATGCAACGGGATATATCACTGGCAATGCTGTTAGGATTCATATATTGATGGCGATAAACTGTAAAATTGTAGCCATCGTACTTATTTACACCATCATATGTTGCAAACCATAAGTTTCCGCCTTTATCCTGATTAATTGCAAAAATTGTACTATGTGATAATCCATCTACTAAACCGATATGGGTGAAATGGATATTCTCGATAATGCTGGCGTTCAATATATAAGGTAATAAGCTTCCTATAAGCGCTAACAAAAAATATTGTATTTTCATAGTCATAATTATAGTCTGTTACAGAGCAAACGAATAAAATACTAGCGAAAACTGATATTGATATGGATTTTCTTATCCATTTTATCTGGTAGTACCTGTAAAGGTATAAAAGAGAATCCCGGAACCGGATTAAAAATTCTTTGATCATCGTCCGTAAAAGCAATCTCCATATCTCCCGATTCACAAGTGATACATACTACTCCTTTATTTTTTCTTATGTATACTTCATGGGAAGAGAATTCAATATTTTCCTCAGGTGAGGCAATGACGGGTAACATAAGTCGGATCGGTTCATTACAATGCTCCAGATGTATGCTGACCCCTTGTTCTGAATATGTATAATTCATTGTCATAGCTACTTCTCCCTGCAGCGGAGCTTGTTGGTTGATATCAACCAGATGGGTATGTACGGTAAATGTGCAAGCTTCCTCTCTTTCATGGTAGGTAATGCTTGTATTTAAATCATCTAGATTGCTATATGCAACTCCATTTTGTATTAATTCGATTCGAGGAGTACCGCCTGTCAGATACTTGCGGGTATTGCTCTGCATATTGGGAGCCTCAATCAGTTTATATTGATTCATAGTTGCGGCAAAAACGGGTCCAGCTTGCGCATGCCACAACAACGAGAGAGCACCTCCCATAGGATGTGTTCCTTTTACCTTATATTCTGCATCATATCCGGTGAACGTAGAACGCCACGAACCGTAGGATAGAAGCCATGTATGGATATCTTTAAAATACTTTGTGCCGTAAGTAATATCTCGCGGCAGTTTTCCGGAAGCGGCAGTTTTCACGGGAGGCAATTCGAGAAAGGATGCCAATGCTTTGGCATGCCCGAAGGTGTGATGGATACAAGGGGGAATGCCGGAAGCAAAGTAATGCATGCCACCATAAAGAAGCCCGTTATGAGTGGCTTTTTTCAATAGTTGGATATTCCGTTGAATGGCCTCTAAATATTCCGGATGACGGGCTGCTAATTTATAGTAGCCTCCCATAAAACCGTCGCTGGTACGTCCTCCCCAATAGGTCCATTTAAAGTTCCTTGTTCCCCAACTATTGTCCCAGGCCCCATCGGGTAGCATAAATTCCAAATGGGTATTCATGGAGCACTCTACGAGTGATAACAGTTCCTTATCATTGGCCATCGCAGCATAATATGCCATGTTCGGCAAGGATTCTTCCACATTGTAAAGTAAGTCAGTCGGGAAACAGCCGTTTCTGGTTGCGGAGTTAATATTCGGTCCTTCGCCGTATAGAAAGCATTCATTTTTCGTAAAGTAACTTTTTATATCGGCTGCTATTTCTTGGGCTTCTTTCTTAAAGTCGGGACGGTTACATAATTCGCCAATAGCATACAAGGCGTAGGTTGCCGACGCAGAATAGTTTATATTCATATTTCGCATACCTTCGCGTTTACGGCTATAAATAAATGGATTATTTATCATGAATTCACCAGCTTGCAGTAATTGTTGTTTCCAGTGATTGCGGGTTGAGTCATCCAATAAATGACCATGATAATGTAAAGCCTCATAAAGAGCTATGGAAGCAAAGACTGTCGTACCGTTCCAATCCGAAACATGTACATCGTTCATCCAAGAACCGTCTGGACGATGCACGTTCTCCATCCAGGCCATCAGGCGTTTGGCACCGTGCAAGTATTTATTATTTCCGGTTTTTTCTGCCAGATACATTAGAGGAAGTACGGCATCACCTATACGTCCATGCATACGGGCACATGCAGGGCACAGAATACCACCGTTAAGCGCAGGGTTCGGATTATTACATTGATATGTCGAAAAGGTATCCATCCATTCCGTCAATAATTTGTCTGCTTCACTACGCAAAGCATCATCAAATGGATTTTCATTTATATTCCGTATTTGTCCTGATAAGAATGATGCATATAACAACATCATAATAATAAACAAGTTTTTCATTTTCTTCATATTAGATTTTAAAACTCAAAAATACAGCTTTATGGCTAATAACTGTTGCTTTTTTCTCTAATATTTGTATATAGATGTCTATGGGTGTCCGTAATATTGTTGAATTGGTATTAATATTGTTGAAAAGTTGTTTTCTGAAACAATATTAGCAGACTTTTAAACATAAAAATACGTCTGTCAAGTTCGAACGCCCTACTTTAGCAGCAGAAAATAAATATTCCTTAAACTTTAGTAGTATATGAAACACTTACCCTTATTAATGTATACCACTTTTTGTGGATTGTACTCCATGCAGACAGAAGCAGCAGACAAAAAAGGTGAAAGACCCAATATTCTTTGGCTCACTTTTGAAGATACCAGTGCTTATGAGTTCGGTTGTTACGGTAATAAGGGAGTACATACTCCCAATGCAGACAGTCTTGCTGCTCGTGGTATACAATTTATGAATGCCTGGTCTGTTGCTCCTCAAAGTTCGGCAGCCCGTTCATCGCTCATTACTGGATGCTATTCAAGCACTTACGGAATGGATATTCATCCTGTTCCTTACGATACACCTGCTGATATATTCTTTCCACAACGGTTGCGCGAAGCTGGCTATTATTGCACAAACAATAGCAAAACACATTACAATTCTACCACTGACAACAAAAGTTGCTGGGACGAGTGTAATAACAAAGCCTCTTACAACAGTCCTAAGCGCCGGAAAGACCAGCCTTTTTTTGCTGTATTCAATACTGTAACTTCGCATATGGGACGTATCCGCACTTTTCATACTGACGGGCGGAGAGATTATACTCAAGAGGGTATTTACCCGGCATTGCTTTCATTACCCTCTTACGTTCCCGATCTTCCAGAAGTGCGTTCCGATTATGCTGGTCATCTCGAAGCGGTGCAGGACGTGGATACCTGGCTAGGATTTTTCATGAAAGATTTGAAAGAGAAAGGACTGGATGAAAATACGATTATATTCTTTTTCAGTGATCATGGTGGTTGCATTCCACGCGGAAAGGGATATTTGTATGAAAGTGGGTTGAGAGTACCTCTGATTGTGTACTTCCCGCCCAAATGGCAGCATTTGGCCAACAATGCCACAGGCAAGGAATACAGTTTAGTCAACTTTACGGATTTAGGCCCTACCGTACTTAGTCTTTCAGATATAAAACCTCCCAAACATATGCAAGGAAGAGCCCTGTACGGTAAATTCGCAAGCAGAGAAAAGCGAACAATGCAGTTTGCATTGGCAGCTAACCAATTACATCACTTTATGCCGGTACGTGCTGTTACCGATGGACACTTCAAGTACATTCGCAGTTATATTCCTTATCGTCAGTTTGCTTTGCGCAATTATTACCAATGGGGAATGCCTTCCAATAAAGCATGGGACAAACTGGTGTTGGGGGGACACAATACCAATCCGGATTGGAAACAGACTTTCGAGGCTCATCCAGCGGAAATGTTGTTCGATCTTGAAAAAGATCCGGATGAATTGCATGACTTATCCACATCTCCCGAATATGTGGAAACCTTGTTCAAAATGCGTCAAGCACTATCCGAGCATATCCGTACTACTGGCGACTTGGGATTTTTCCTTCCAGATTCACGCACTGGACACATACTTTATGAAAAAGTGCGCAAGGAGAAATATCCTTTGGACGAACTTTATACACTTGTGGAAACTGCGGGAACGGCAACTGTAACTTCCCTCCCTATGCTGGAGGAAGCACTTTCCAGTCCCTTGCCTGAGATAAGATTTTGGGGAGTGGTGGGGTATGCAAAACTCGCTAGAGAAAAACAAATCAAGACTGCTCCACAAACTTTGCTGAAACTTTTGCAAGATGATAATCCTTATATAGCTTCCGAAGCAGCTTATGCTGTTGCTTATATGGACAAAGCTCAAGAAGGTATTGCACGCCTTGTTACTCCGGTTCAAGAAAAAGATAGAAAAATAGGATATTCTTCTTTGGAATGTCTATCTTTAGATCCCGAAATGCGTGACTATATCCGGCCGTTTCTGCCCGAACTGAGAAAAGCCGCTGAAACCTTGCCGCGTCTTGAAAACGAAGATGCGGGGCTTATGGCGCGTGGCATCCTTGTAAATCTGGGTGAAATGGATATTAAAGATTTGCATGGCTCTGAAGCGTACAAGAAGGGCTTGAAGCTGAATTATGGTCGCAGGCCAATGGTACCTCTGCCGAATTAAAAGTGAATTTATGCACAATGTCATCAAGCCAATTAACAAAATATCAATAGAGAATGAGAACAATCGCATTAATCACCCTCTGCCTGCTTCCTTTGACAGCGGTAAGTCCGGTCCGTGCACAGTCAGATAACTTAACACCCCTGAAAGAACGTGTAAATGTGCAGGCCGATTCGGCCCGTGCAAACCAGATTATTGATGACCGTTGGGTAGCCGTCGGTACCAATAAACCCCATACCATTCAATTGGATTACTCCCGGCCTTTCGAGAACAAGCCTTCTTACCGTTTCGAATTGAAACAGGAAGACAATACTTTGGAAGGCTACGCCAAAGGAGAAACCAAAGGTCGTGCTGAACTTTGCTATTGCTATGCTGTGGCCAATGACTTTCGTAATTATCCGGCCAATGAATACTCCAATGCACAAAAGATGAAGACTGTATATCATTACGGTAAAGGAAGTTGCCCGCAAGGTTCATCCATGAGCTATACATTTTCCGTTTATATTCCGCGGGCTTTGGACAAAGATGTATCCACTATTTTTGCACAATGGCATGGTATGCCGAGCCGTACACTCGTTTCCGATCCTAACGGTAAAGTGATGAAACTTAGTGTTGAAGAGTTTCTTGAACTGGAAAAAAAGATGATTTTCAAGAAGAATATAGCCCATGATAAAATAGCCAGAATCAATGCTAAAGGAGATACTGTCTACAAAGCCGGAAATCCTAATGGTTGGCTGATTGAACAAGGCGGATATCCTCCTCTTGCTTTCGGTTTCTCGCAAGGGTATTTCTACATCAAAGCCAATTCGGACCGTAAATGGTTGACTGACAAAACCGACCGTTGCAATGCCAATCCGGATAAAGCAGAGATTATGCGTCCCGTGACTTCCACTTATAAAACTTCTACAATAGCTTATAAGATGCCGTTCAAGTCTTTCCCGAAAGAGTGTTGGGTAACTTTCCGAGTGAATATAGACTGGACTCTATATGGAAAGGAACAAGAAACTATTCTTAGACCTGGGTTTTTGGATGTGACTATGTCTTACCAGCAAGAAGGTAAAGAACGAAAGAAACATATTGTGAATAACGAAGAGATTCTAATCGGACGCAATGACGAAGAAGGATATTACTTTAAATTTGGTATATACCGTGTTGGAAATAGTACTATTCCAGTTGCTTATAATTTGGCTGGTTATGAAGAATGTGAAAAAACTCAGAGAAATAGGGGGCTCTGAATGATAGTAGAATACGAAGACTAAATAAAACCTTTGCTACTTTCTGCCAACTCCCAAACTTTTTCGTACTTTTGCCCGTTCAAATTATAGAGGTTGGAAGTCATTCCGATCATTCAGTTGTAAATCGTTTAACTGTAAATAATCAAATGTTGACAAAAGTAATAGAGCAGGCCAAAATAGATCGTTTCGCTAGATGGATGGGGCATGCAGAAAGAATTGTAATTGTAGCCCATGTAGCGCCGGATGGCGATGCTATAGGCTCTTCATTGGGGTTATGGCATTTCCTGAATTCACAAGATAAAGTTGCGAATGTCATTGTGCCGAATGCTTTTCCCGACTTTCTGCGATGGATGCCGGGTAGCAAAGATGTATTACTCTATGACCGCTACAAAGAATTTGCCGATAAACTGATCGCTGAGGCTGAAATAATCTGTTGTTTGGATTTCAATGCTTTGAGTCGTATTGATGCAATGGCGGATGCAATAAAGGCAGCAAAAGGGAAGAAGATTTTGGTAGACCATCATCTGTATCCCGAAGATTTTTGTGATATCACAATCTCACATCCTAATATTTCTTCTACTTCGGAGCTTGTATTCCGCTTGATATGCCGCATGGGGTATTTTAATGAAATAACCAAAGAAGGAGCAGAGTGCATCTATACCGGTATGATGACCGATACAGGTGGATTTACTTATAACTCCAATAATCGGGAGATTTATTTTATCATCAGTGAATTACTTTCCAAGGGTATCGATAAGGATGATATTTACCGGAAAGTTTATAATACTTACTCTGAAAGTCGCTTGCGACTGATGGGATATGTGCTTTCAAATATGCAGGTTTATCCCGATTATCATTCTGCCTTGATCTCGTTGACAAAAAATGAGCAGGGACGTTTCAATTATATCCGGGGAGACAGCGAGGGGTTTGTAAATATTCCTTTGAGTATAAAAGACGTGGTTTTTTCTTGCTTCCTGCGTGAAGACACGGAAAAGCCGATGATTAAGGTTTCATTGCGTTCTGTGGGTACATTTCCTTGCAATCAATTAGCTGCTGAATTCTTCAATGGAGGCGGACATCTGAATGCTTCCGGTGGTGAATTTTATGGTACGCTGGAGGAAGCAAAGAAAGTCCTGGAACGTGCTTTAGAGAAATTTAAGCCTTTATTGAATGCGAAAGGATAAAAAAAGAGGGGCACAAAGGTTAAAAGATACGAACTTTCCTCGTAGAGCTTTCAACTTTCAACGAAATCGAATACTTTTGTACGGAATTACTAAATAACAGATAATGAAGAAACTTACATTATTCTTTTTGTCTTTGCTGGTATGTGGTCTGGCTTTTCAGGCTTGTGATAACACCAAGACTTATGCAGAAATGCTGGAGGAAGAAAAAGAGGCCATTAAAGCATTTATAAAAGACAATAATATTAAGGTTATATCCCAAACAGAGTTTTACAGAAACGACTCGATTACGGATACGCTTAAAAATGAATATGTGCAACTCGCCAGCGGTGTATATATGCAAATACGGGATAAAGGCTCTAAAAATCCTGCCGATACAGTAAAAGCGAACGACCAGATCTTGGTACGTTTCATGGAATACGGCCTTATTCAAGGAGATACGACAATGTCTAACTTAGGATTTGCCGAAGTAGTGGATGAATTTAATTACCGGGTAACGAGTTCTTCCATTGCTGGTCAGTTTACGCAAGGATTGATGCTTTCTTATTACCAAACGACTGCTGTTCCTGCCGGTTGGTTAGTACCACTGGCTTATGTACGCGACATGGCACACGTCAGACTGATCGTTCCTTCAAAGATGGGACACAATACAGCTATGCAGTCCGTATACCCTTATTACTATGATATCCGTAAATACCAAATCTATAGGTAATTATAGTATATAACCAACAATCTTTAAATCATTAACCTAATGACTCTAATCAAATCTATCTCTGGAATCCGCGGAACTATTGGCGGAGGAGCGGGTGTGGGCTTGAATCCGCTTGACATTGTGAAATTCACATCAGCGTATGCCACACTTATTCGCAAAACGTGCACGGTAAAAAGCAACAAAATTGTAGTAGGACGCGACGCCCGTATTTCGGGTGAAATGGTAAAGAATGTAGTAGTAGGTACCCTGATGGGCATGGGATGGGATGTAGTGGACATTGATCTGGCTTCTACACCGACCACCGAATTGGCCGTAACTATGGAAGGCGCCAGTGGTGGTATTATCCTGACTGCTTCGCACAATCCGAAACAATGGAATGCCCTGAAATTGCTGAATGAACGCGGCGAATTTCTGAATGCTGCCGAAGGTAACGAAGTACTTCGCATTGCCGAGGCTGAAGAATTTGACTTTGCTGATGTAGATCATCTGGGATCATATCGCAAGGATCTGACTTACAATCAAAAACATATAGACAGTGTGTTGGCGCTTAGTCTGGTGGATGTAGAAGCTATCAGAAAGGCGAACTTCCGCGTGGCTATTGATTGTGTGAACTCTGTGGGTGGTATTATTCTGCCTGAGTTACTGGAACAACTGGGTGTACAACATGTAGAGAAGCTTTACTGCGAACCGACCGGTGATTTCCAACATAATCCTGAACCGCTTGAAAAGAATCTGGGGGACATTATGAACCTGATGAAAGGTGGCAAGGCTGATGTAGCTTTCGTAGTTGACCCTGACGTAGACCGCTTGGCAATGATTTGCGAAGATGGAAAAATGTATGGCGAAGAATATACGCTGGTGAGCGTAGCCGATTATGTGTTGAAACATACTCCGGGTAATACAGTTTCTAACCTGAGTTCTACACGTGCTTTGCGTGATGTAACCCGTAAGTATGGCAAGGAATATTTTGCTTCTGCCGTAGGCGAAGTAAACGTTACTACTAAAATGAAAGAAGTGGGTGCCGTGATCGGTGGTGAAGGCAATGGTGGAGTTATTTATCCGGAAAGTCACTACGGACGTGATGCGCTGGTTGGTATTGCCTTGTTCCTGAGCCATCTGGCACATGAGGGCAAGAAGGTGAGCGAGCTTCGTGCAACTTATCCTGCTTATTTCATGGCAAAGAATCGCGTAGATCTGACTCCTGAAACAGATGTGGATGCTATTCTGGCTAAGGTGAAAGAACTTTATAAGGATGAAGAAATCAATGACATCGATGGTGTGAAAATAGACTTTGCCGATAAGTGGGTACACTTGCGTAAAAGTAACACCGAACCGATTATCCGCGTGTATAGTGAAGCTTCTACAGCGGAAGCAGCTGAAGAAATCGGTCAGAAGATAATGAAAGTGATTGAAGATCTGGCAAAGTAAAAGTTGTCAGGAACAGATATATAAATATTAAGTAAATGGGAAGCCTCGGCTTCCCATTTTTTATTTTAGTGAGAGTACTTTTTCAATCTCTCCTTCAAAGTTAGGGGTGAATATGCCTTTCCCCATATTCTCTTTAATTTCTTCTACGGTCCAGAATCGTCCGCCGTCCAGTTCGTCACTGGGGGTGATTTCACCGTCGTAAACCGTTTTGTGTACAAAGACAAGCTCTTTCTCGCGTGCAGATTCAAAAACGTAACTCGTAATGGTTTCGGGAGTAAAGTCAGTAATGCCCAGTTCCTCACGTACTTCGCGCTTTAGAGCCATTTCTACACTTTCGCCCAGGTCTACATGTCCTCCTACGGAAGTATCCCACTTTCCCGGCTGGATATCTTTCCATTCGGGACGTTTCTGCATATACAGTTCGCCTTTGGAATTAAAAACGTGAAGGTGAATGACCGGGTGCAAGAGTTTGCTACCATTATGGCATTCGCCACGTGTAGCGGCACCTGTGATATTTCCCTGTTCGTCGACGATAGGAAACATTTCTTGGTTATTATCGCTGTTCATAATTTTACGGTATTAATAATGAAGAATCTCCATAACTCAGAAAACGGAAGTCATGGCCTAATGCGAAGTCATATATCTTTCGCCAGTTACCTTTTACAAAAGCCGAGACAAGCAATAGCAATGTACTTTGCGGTTGATGGAAATTAGTGACCATGGCACATACAATCTTGTAGTCGTATCCCGGTGCGATAATGATCTGCGTGCTGGTGTGCAGGGTTTCCATCTTGTGATGGTTCAGATAGTCGAGTATAGCTTGCAGGGCTTTTACAGATGTGATATTCGCAGCTTCTTCAGCTGTTTCATAAGGCTGCCATTGGCGGACGTGAAGTTCTTCTTCTGTGGCATCCGGATTTTTCAGTAGAGTAACGCCGATATGGTAAAGGCTTTCCAGTGTTCTTACTGAAGTAGTACCTACTGCAATTGCTTTTCCATCGTGTGCAATCAGCTTTTCAATGGTTCCGCGTGACACAGAAATATATTCCGTATGCATTTCGTGCCCTTCAATCTCTTCACTTTTAACGGGTTTGAAAGTACCTGCACCTACGTGTAATGTCAGTTCTTCAAGATCAATTCCTTTTTCTTTCAGAGCATCCAGTACACGGGGGGTAAAGTGTAGTCCGGCAGTAGGAGCAGCTACGGAGCCTTTTATTTTAGAATAAACAGTCTGATAGGTTTCCTTGTCACTTTCCTGAGTATCCCGATTCAGGTATGGTGGAATGGGGAGTTCTCCGAATACTTCAAGAATATCAGCAAAAGTAATCTCCGGATTATTCCAACGGAAATCAACCCAATGGCTGGTGCCATGACATTCACCACGAGTGGCAGTCAGAGTTATCGGTTGCCCTTTTACGGTCATTTCCCGTTTTAGCGTGCCTTCTTTCCATTTCTTCAGATTACCGATCATGCAGAGCCAGGCAGCGTGTTCGGTTTGCTGAAAATTGAGGACATAGTCGTTTGGCTCAATGGGTTCCAGGCAAAATACTTCAATCAGAGCACCGGTATCCTTGCGGAAGTGCAGTCGTGCCTGTATTACTTTTGTGTTATTGAATATCATCAGACTCCCTGCCGGCAGATAGGATGGAAGTGAAGTGAAGCGATCTTCGGAAACTTCGCCGTGACGGTAGACCAGGAGTTTGGACTGATCGCGTACTGGCAGAGGAAATTTGGCAATACGCTCATCCGGTAATGGATAATTGAATTCGCTGATACGGATATGTTTTGGATCTTCTTTCATGATAAACTTCTTTACGGGCTGCAAAGGTACGGATATTTATCGTCTTTTTTCTATCTTTTTTTATTGAGTTGCCGTATCTTTGTAGAACGATTGTTTGTTTAAGCAACTTCAATCATAAATTGTAAATAGCTAAATCGTAAATGATATGATGAAAATTGGTGATAAAGTACGCTTCCTCAATGAAATCGGCGGAGGAATCGTGAAAGGATTCAGGGGGAAGGATATTGTATTGGTGGAAGATGCTGATGGCTTTGATATTCCGATGCCCATGCGTGAGTGCGTAGTAATTGATACGGATGATTATAATATGACCCGGCCGGTGCCGAAAGCAACTCCGAAGAAAGCGGAGGAGAAGCCGGTACGTTCTTCTATTTCTCACTCGGTTCAGGAAGAAAGTGAGATGCAGCGCTTGTCCAAACCGCAGGTATCTGTTTACCGTCAGCCAGAAATGCGTGGTGGAGATATTCTGAATGTTTTTCTGGCTTTTGTACCGGAAGATATTAAGGCTGTTAGCACTACTCCTTTCGAATCTTATCTGGTGAATGATAGTAATTACTATCTGTATTACACTTACCTCTGTGCAGAAGGAAAAGCATGGAATGTCCGTTCCAATGGAATAGTAGAGCCGAATACGAAGTTGCTGCTGGAGGAATTTGAGAAGGTGGAGCTGAATGACCGTGAACATGTTGCAGTACAGTTCATCGCTTTTAAAGAGGATCGCTCTTTTGCTTTGAAGCCGGCAGTCAGTGTAGAACTTCGCATAGATACGGTGAAGTTTTATAAGCTACACACGTTCCAGGAATCAGAATTCTTTGAGACCCCTGCACTGATTTATGATATAGTGAAAGATGATGTTCCTACCAAACAAGTGTATGTATCAGCTGAAGATTTACAGTCTGCTTTGCTGCAAAAGAAAACTGAAGATAAACCAAAGTCTCAGCCAATTGTGAAGCGCAGTGGACAAAATGGTATCATCGAGATCGATTTACATATCGGAGAACTGCTGGACGATATTAAAGGAATGAGTAACAGCGAAATATTGAATTACCAGCTGGACAAATTCCGGGAAGTTCTGGAACAATATAAGAATAAACGTGAACAGCGCATTGTTTTTATTCACGGTAAAGGTGACGGTGTGTTGCGCAAAGCATTGCTGGAAGAACTGAAACGTAAATATCCGAATTTCCGGCATCAGGATGCTTCTTTCCAGGAATATGGTTTCGGAGCGACGATGGTGACGATAAAATAGTTACAGGTTACGAGCTACAGGCTACAAGTAGCTGCGCTTTCATTCCGAAAGGCACTTGTTACTTGTAGCTCGTAGCTTCGCAGCTCTTATATCTTCCTCTTTCCCAAAGGAATAGAAAGTCCGATGAAAGCATTTACATGTTTGGAATTATTTCCGAAGAACATATAGTCAGTACCCAGCATCAAAGGACCTACCTTGAAAGCAAAGCCGAATGTTTCACCACCTTGAAGCATGGAGTAACTTAATGTAGCGTTGATTAAAGTGTTCGGACGATAATTGGCGGATAAAGTCAATTCGGAATATGTCTTTAGCTGTCCGAAGCGGGTAGTTGATAATAATCCTACTCCCAGTTTATTATTCAGGAATCCGTATTCTCCTCCTAAAACCATAGTCGGGGATAAAGAAGTGGTGCGGGATTTATTCTCCTTCTTCTGCAAACCGTATAATTCAAAGTCCAGTACATCAGTAGATTCACTGTAATTATCTTTATCAATAGCGATATCTTTGTTTGATTCGGCTATCTGGGTGCTTGATTTACCCCAAGAGATAAAACCTAAGTCGAGGATGGCAGCAGAGAACGTAAGGTTCTTCATCACTTGATAGCTTGCTCCCAGATCTAAGCCTGCTCCGTATCCACTGATACCGAAATTATTGTAGTCCAGATCTGTGATGTATCCATTTTCTTCTTCCAAGTCCAGACCTTTAGCAGAAGCTTCCAGATAAGCATCTGATTTTAGTTGGAATTCGGAGTCTAATCCTGTTTCTTTACCAGACATATAAAGTTGGTTGATCTTCAGATTCAAATTTCCGGCACCTAACAATAGTTTGGCTTTACCACCTATAGTCAGACGGTCGTTTATGGCACGTGAATAGCCTGCTCCAACTTCTATATAAGAGTTCAGGCGCAGTTTTTCATTCTGAATATTAAAGGTTCTACCGCTTCCCCAAGTAAAATCTTCCGCATCTGTAGCACGCAGATATTCGAACATGGTTTTAGGAATAGTTGCATCCACATCTACACGTGCTCCTACATTGAATGACCAGAATCCCTTGCCTCTATAGAATCCGAAAGAGATGACATCCGTATTAAGATTGATGTTCAGCTCATTCATTCCTTTCAGGCGGTTGTAGAACTTATCATTGTTGTAAAACTCTCCGTCGGAGTCAAAGACGTCAATAACATCCTGGATACCCAAAGAGTTAGAGGATACCTCGGCGGTCAATGACCCGATAACGGGTAGATTGATATAGCCACGCTTTGGTTGCGCTGCGGGGTTTAGTTGCATACGGGTACTGCTACCGTCCATAAAGTAAGATGAGCGCATATACTGCGCTTGCATGGCTGTGGGGAGAAGAAAAGAGATGCAAATCCCCAGAAGTAAAAGCTTTCTCATTGTGCTTCGTAAATTGTGGATTACTGTTAATGATTACTTATATTTGTTGTTGCAAAGTTAAAAGAACTATTTGTTATATCAAAATTATATAATAAATAAAAATTGAATAAACGCCCGTTTTTATGGCTATATGGCTTTATAATTGGATTGAGTGGGAAGAATAAGATGATAATGCAGTACTTTTGACTTTTATATTGTTTTTATATTCTTCAAGGAGTATAGGGGTATAAAAGCAATAATTCATTTTAATGTAATCCTTGCATTTTGGGTCAATAGGCACGATATTTATGTCTAAAAGATAGACCCCACCATCCAGATCGCTTGACCAGAATAAACTATTGGGTATGACTTTAAACTCTATTTTATGATTGGCTGGCGCCTGTATATGATCGTGTGTAATAGGGTCGTTTATTCGTACGATATGTCCTTTGTTATCATATTCAAAATTATATCGTGAATACTCCTCACGATTCCAATTATCATCAAATACTTGTTTCCGGAATAATTCTATTTCTTGCTTTTCTCCATAATCTTTTTCTGTATCGCCAGAAAAATGTATAAGTCCTTTTATCCGCCCATTGTCATCATATAGATATCTGATGAAGTTGAAGATTGTACGTTCGGAACAACATGCTCCTTGTGCCAATAGCTTTCCATGCTTGTCTATCACATCAACAGCAGAATTGAGAGGGGCTGTTCCGGTTGTTTCAATGAACATTGTTCCATCAGCCATTAAAGTGGTATCTATTCTGTCTTCATAGCATTGGTCAATGCGAGTTCCGAAATCTTCTACAGTACTTTTCTTCTTACATCCTTCCAGCAGAATAATTAGACTCAAAAGTATAGTTGAATAAAATAGGGCTTTCTTCAAATGGAAAATTGTATTCATAGTTTTTTATATTTATCTTAGTTCTTCATTCTAATTATTGATTGCATGGAATTTGGATACAACTTTTCCTTTATGATCAATATAACCATAGATGGTGATTTCTTCGTCATCGGTCATTCCAAAACCATCATCATCCATATAGTAACGGCCATCAGGATTAATTTGCCAACTTACTTTTGCCATACCATTTTTGAATTCATGTATGAATGTTGGAAAATGTGCGGAAAATCTTTTAGCCCGTTCAATAGCTATTTTCGGTATTCCGTACAATGTATCCCAAGCAATATCATCTTGAGTTACAGTTGTCAGTTTTTCGTTACTATCCATGAACTCATAGGCACATTTCGTATTATGATTCAACAGAAAACGTGGTTTCCACCAACCGCTTATCACTTGACTTACGAGAGCCATATTTTCACCAAGTCCCTTAGTCTCGTACGGATAATTGGTGTATTCTTCGGTATTTAGCAACATGTAAAGTTGTTTATCGCTGCTGGTACTGATCATTCTATGAATTTTACTATAGATATTCATTGCTTTTATTGAAGTGTTGTTTTACCGAGATACAAATCATCCGCGACATGTAGTATCACATCATGCAGTTCCAAGTCGTTTTTGTAGAATTGAGGTATTGCATTATAACCGATGGCAGCACCTAACAAGTTACCAGTCACAGCACCTGTAGAATCACTGTCACCTGCATGATTTACAGCTGCAATCATTGCTCTTTCGAAGTTATCAAAATAGGATAAAGTACAGTAGATGGCTATAGCAACAGTTTCTTCGGCTATCCAGCCACCCCCTAATTCATTTTCGATGGCGTGTACATTATCGATTGAAATATCAGATAAAAGAATGGCTTTCTTTACCAATGAAACAAATTTTTCAACTTCTTCAGTATGGTTGGTAAACATCCGTTGTACGGATTCCAATCCTTCTCTGATATAGTTTTTGAATATTTCTTTCTCCGGATTTTTATCACTTGCTAAACGATAAATGACGTGAGCTGTAAAGGCTGCTGGGATAAAGCCTAATGGATGCTGATGAGTAAGCTTTGCCGCATCTGCTGCAAGGTAATCAAGAGTATTTATATCCGATATTCGTTGGCCCAGTCCATATAAAGGTATGGGTGCTATGCGCATAACTCCACCACATCCCTTACTGTTATTATGGGGCGCTTTTCCCGCAATGATATCTGAAAGAGCAGTGAGACAGGTGTTTCCGGGTGCTCTGCGCTGATTTAATTCCGGAATATCGCCGATCCAGCATTCATTGAAACGCTTACTTTTCTTACCTAATTGAGTATAATACCATTCTATATAAGCTTCACAAATACTGGGTATGGGAGCACTCCCTTTTTCTTTTGCATTCAATATGCCACAGGCTGTAAACAACGTCATCTGTGTGTCATCAGAAACCCAAGCTTTTCCAGTAGAACTATCTTCGTTCTTCCACCATTGTCTGACGTCGAGACGGGTAATTCCTGCATCTCCATATCTTCTTTGAATACCTGCATACGAATCTATAAATTCTACAGGATATCCTAAAGCGTCACCTATGGCTCCACCTATTAATGAACCACGTATTCTGTCCTTTTGTGTTTCTTCATTCATAATAACCATGCTATTTTATATTCAAATTTACCTAATAATGGATTTTATCCAAATTATTATTAAAGGGAAAATTACCTAAACGGACGAAATAGTGGTTTATTATGAATAAAAAGAGGATTATCCTGGATGCTTTAAATAAGAAAAGATGTTTTTATAGCTGTACCATTGGTGAATATCCATTTACTTTTTATTGGTCTGATTCAAAGTTTGATAAACTTGTATAGTAATAAATATTGCATAGATGTAGTTTCTATGTCTTGCTTTTGGGCTTTGATTATCAGTTTCTTATAAAATATTAATTCCTTGTCGACAAGAAATTAATTTCCTGTTGACAAAAAGTTAGCATCTTGTCGACAAACTCTTAACTTCTTATATGTAAGATGTTTGCTGTTTTTATATTGTTTTACAAATTGTATTAGATACTCTTTGTTTTCCAGATACGTCTATAAAAATTCTATTTAATATTCTTTTGTCTCATAAAAAAAACTTATGTTTGCAAAGGTCTTGACAATAACGTATCTATTAATTGTGTATTTATGCAAAAGAGGGGGAAGAGGCAAGTAAGAGTCATCCTGTTTTTGATGGGAATACTAATAATATGGAATGCATGCATACCTCAGGAGCAAAAAGAAGTAAATCCTGAAATGCAGGCATTCGAAGCATTTTTCACAGCAAATGGAGATTCCGTATCTATTGCCCCTCGGAAAGTACGTACACAAGCATTGCAAAAAATGCAAGAAATTAAAGACAGTCTGGTACGTTATAACTATCTGATCGTGGCTTCTAAGACTTGTATGATGTCTTCTGATATGGATTCTGCCCGGCTCTTAATACAACAAATCGAAGATTTCACAGAAAGACAGCCCTTCTCTCCGCAGTTGGCAGATTTACAGTCTGATTGTTTTAATATGAAGGGGAATGTCTATGCGCGTACAGGGCATATGGATTCTGCAGAAGTTTATTTCCGAAAAGCTTATGAACTACGGATGCATGGCACTAAAATAGAAGTTGTACCTGATATTCTGATGAATCTGGCTGATGCTACTAACCGTTTAGGTAAATTGGACGTGGGAGCGGCATGGTACAGAAGGGCACTGTTATTGTGCGATTCACTAAATATCACTTCTACAAAGAAACCGCCGATTTATTATGGACTAGCACAGATATATGTGGCTTTGCGTGATTTTGAGCAATGTGATTATTATTATAATCTTGCGGCCAGAAGCTATGAGGACATGTTGCCTTTTGAGAAGCATTTCTATCTGAACAACCGCGGGACTTCTTATTATTATCGGGGAGATTATGAAACGGCTATCGATTATTTCCGAAAAGTTACTGATCTTGTTGAAGGTTATCCCGATATGGTTTTCGAGTTGAACTTGGGTTGGTTGAATCTGGGAGATTGCTTCTTGCAAGTGGATGAGCCCGATTCTGCAGCTAAATATATCAACAAGTGCCAGCCTTTTTTTGAGAAAACAGGAATAATAACTGCACTTTATTATATTGATACACAGAAAATAGAATTGGCACTGATTCAGAAAGACTTGCCTAAAGCTTGGCGTATTTTATCAGAAAGCATAATTTCACCGGATATTGATCCGGATATGGTGAACATACGCAATAAGTATCTGCAGCAATATTATGAAGAAACAGAGGATTATCGGAAGGCATATTTCTATCTGAAAGAAAATAATCGGATGGATGATTCTATCCGTAATGAGCGTGTAGAGATGCGTACGGCTGATCTGGCCTTGCGTTACCAGCAGGATTCTACCGTGATGGCGCAAAAAGTTTTTATCCGGGAAAAGGAGAATGAAGTTCTTGAACTTCGGCAGATGGAAACCTTATGGATTGCCCTTACCACTATTACCTTATTGGTGGTTGTTTTTGTCTATCTGTACAGTAAGAAGAAGCGTGCGTTATTGTTAGCTCAAAACCGTCGTACAGTTTCTTCACTTCGTTTAGAAAATATCCGTAACCGCTTATCTCCTCATTTCATCTTTAATGTGCTTAATCAGGAAATGGCAGGAAGAAAAGCGGAAGAGAAGCAGGAACTATCTTCCTTGGTTAAACTGATGCGGCGTAATTTGGAACTGGCTGAGCAATTATGTGTCACTTTAGCGGAAGAACTGGATTTTGTGAAAACCTATATCGATTTGGAGCGTCGCTCATTAGGGATAACTTTCCATCCGATGATAGAGATTGGTGAAGGTGTGAATCCTGAGCAAGTTCAGCTACCTTCTATGTTGATACAGATTCCTGTAGAAAATGCGGTGAAGCATGCTCTGAAAGAGAAGGAAGGAGAAAGAAATTTGTGGATTATTATTGCTCGTCAGGCCAATGGAATCTCTATTCAAATCAGGGATAATGGTGGAGGTTATCGTCCAAATAGCCGGAACAGGGGAACTGGTACAGGTATGAAAGTCATTATGCAGACAATTCAGATTCTAAATATGAAGAATAAGGAAACAATAGATGTAGCTATACATAATGTTTCTTTATCCAATGGCGAAATTGGATGTGAAGTCACTTTCCTGTTGCCGGATAAGTATGATTATAGGATTAAGTGATGACATTTAATCTTGTTTTTAGCAAGGATAGGACGAACTATCGTCGGATAGTCTATAAAATCACTTTGAGAGTTTTGCCTGGAAACTAGATAATCTTTACATTCGCCAAAGGATACATGAAATAGACATGAATAAATATAAAGTTATAATAGTTGACGATGATGATGTAGCACTCGAGAATTTGACTTTCGAGTTAAGTAAAGATGTGCGTTTTTCTTTGGAAAAGACAGCCCGGAATGGTAAGCAAGCCAAAAAAGTAATTACTAAGGTACAACCTGATTTGCTTTTTTTGGATGTGGAAATGCCGGATATGACGGGTATGGAACTGCTAAAGGATATTCGGGATGATGTTTCGTGGAATATGCGGGTTGTTTTTTATACAGCTTACGACAAATATATGATACAGGCGATCCGTGAGTCTGCGTTCGATTATTTATTAAAACCTTTTGGAGAACAAGAATTGAAAGATATATTAGCACGTTTTGTGAAACAGGCAGAGGCAGGGCAGAGAACAACATTACCTGTAGGGATGCCACTCTATAGTGCTCAAACCTTCATTGTATTTACACCGACAAATGATATGCGAGCGTTGCGTCCTGCAGAGGTTGGGTTTTTCCGCTATTGCTCTGACCGTAAACAATGGGAAGTAATGCTTAATAATCAACCCCCATTGGCATTGCGTCGTGGAATGACTGCTGAACAGATAACGCAGCATTCGCCTTG
The DNA here is from genome assembly GCF_000172175.1 of Bacteroides intestinalis DSM 17393. NCBI lineage: Bacteria > Pseudomonadati > Bacteroidota > Bacteroidia > Bacteroidales > Bacteroidaceae > Bacteroides > Bacteroides intestinalis. Next base: position 257,191 of record NZ_ABJL02000001.1, read on the forward strand.
TTTCGTGCAAATTCATCAGTCTTTTATCATCAATATTGATTATTTGATGATTATCAAGGATGGTAAATGTATATTGTATCCACCTTTTGAAAATGCAACGGAATTGTTGGTTTCTAAGAAATACAAGAAGGAACTACAAGACAAATATTGTTTGTAAATGAAATATATATTGGTTAGGGAGTCGGCACTTAGATAGTGTTGACAAAGGAAAGGAGGTTGTGTCAAAATGCTGGCACAACCTTTTTTTATGCGCAAAGCCCGGACTTTCCCAAGCCCAGGCTTTGTTATTACCCAAAGTTTATGTAACTTTAGGCATCATTTTTTTCGTTATGGCAAAGTTACATTTTCGTCCTTACATTCCCAACCAAACCGTTCTTTTTCCACAAAGAATTGATGAAAACATAGCTGCGGACGACCCTGTCCGCATAG